>JBBRZY010000812.1:0-2504 GCA_038252885.1 Anaerolineales bacterium
CGCGGTGCTCGTGATCGCAGTGCTGCACGCCTATTTTCTGATGCTGGAGATGTTCTTGTGGACCAAGCCGCAGGGCCTGAAGACCTTTGGCATGACGCCGGAGCAGGCCAAGAGCACCGCCCCGCTGGCCGCCAACCAGGGGCTATACAACGGCTTCCTGGCGGCCGGGCTGGTGTGGGGGCTGCTGCTCGGCGGAGTCGCGGGCTCCAATGTGCAGATCTTCTTCCTGCTGTGCGTGATCGTGGCGGGCGTGTTCGGCGCGGCCACGGCCAAGCGCAGCATCCTATATATCCAGGCGCTGCCGGCGCTGGTGGCGCTGATCCTGGTCTGGTTGGCGCGCTAAGGCATGGCAGGCTGGGGGCAACTCACCCGGACCGACAAGCTGCTGTGCGGCCTCTACGCCGCCCTGGCGCTGGGGGCGCTAATCGCCACCTGGAGCAATAACATCGTCTTCTTCCAGCAGCCCAACAACGGCGGCCTGGTGGGCTTCATCGCGGCGTGGTACGCTAACCCGGCTGTGGCGTCCATCACCAACGACGCGCTCTTCTTTTGCCTGGCGATTTACGTCTTTATGGTGGTCGAGGCGCGCCGGCTGGGCCTTCGGCATGTGTGGGTCTACCTGGTGCTGTCGGGCCTGATCGCCGTGAGCGTGATGGTGCCGCTGTTTCTGATCGTGCGGCAGCGGGCGCTGGCGCGCCGCCGAAATAATTAGACTGGGGAGGGAGCCTAATGAACACTGCACCGCCCGCCACCACTGTTGACCCGACTACGCTGGGCCTCCTCCAAGCGCGGCTGGTCTTAGAAGCCAAACGGCGCAATGGCATCAACTGGTTTTATTGGATCGCCGGCCTGTCGCTGCTCAACACGGTCATTTTCCTCTTTGGCGGCTCGCTCACCTTTGTGGTCGGTCTGGCGGCCACGCAGTTTGTCGATGGCTTCATGTCCGCGTTAGCCGCCGACCTGGGCACGCCGACGCTCCCCCTGCTCATTGCCTTCATCCTAGACCTGATCATCGCGGGCGTATTCGTCGCGGCCGGCTATCTGGGCCGCAAAGGTTACCAGTGGGTGGTCGTGGCCGGCATGGGGCTATACCTGCTCGACGCGCTGCTCTTGGTCGTGTTCCAAGAATGGTTGGCCGTGGCCTTTCATGCCTACGCCCTCTGGGGCCTGTGGCAGGGGCTACAAGCCATCCAGGGGTTGAAGCGGTTAGAAGCCGGCGGCATCCCATCCCTCCCAATGGCAGTCCTAGGGCAGCCGGTCTCAGCGCCCCTCGGGTCGCCGCGCACGTTTCGGGTCTTTGTGATCGCGGTCGTGGGGGTCGCCGCCTGCTTCCTGATCCCCTTCACAATTATTATCTTGTTCCCTCAACTGCTCGGACGCTGAACGTCTAGCCGCTTATGGACGCTCACCCGCGGGCCAACGACCATGACCACCCGCGCCCTACCCGGCTGGCGTGGCCGCGTTCGGTCCCCCGCTTTTCGGGCAGGGTGACGACCGGCCGCTTTCCCCCTAAAATACGCCGCCATGCCAATGCTAATTGATGTCTTGCTCCATCTGACGCTGTTTACGCTGGGCGTGCTGCTGGTGATCATCGCCACGGCCTCCGCCATCAAGACCTTTGTGCTGCCGCGCAGTTCCACCGACCCGGTGGTGCGCTTTGTGTTTCTCACCCTGCGGCGCATCTTCGACTTCTTCGTGCGGCGCGCGCCGGACTACAACGGCCGCGACGCCATCATGGCGCTGTATGGGCCAACCGCGCTGCTGACTTTATTACCCACCTGGCTGATCTTCATCGCGTCGGGCTATACGCTCATGTATTGGGCGCTGGGGGCCGGCAGTTGGTACGACGCTTACGAGCTAAGCGGCTCGTCGCTGCTGACGCTGGGCTTCGCGCATCTGAACGCCGGCGTAATCACGCTCCTGAGCTTCACCGAAGCGCTGTTGGGGCTGCTCATCCTGGCAATTTTGATCGCCTACCTGCCCACTATCTATTCAGCCTTCTCGCGGCGCGAGGCCACCGTCTCGATGCTGGAAGTGCGGGCCGGGTCGCCACCCTCAGCGGTGGAGACCATCTTGCGCTACAACCGGCTGCACGGGCTAGACGGTCTGGGGGCCATGTGGCCGACCTGGGAAGTGTGGTTCACCGAGCTAGAGGAGAGCCACACCTCGCTGGCGGCGCTGGTGTTCTTCCGCTCGCCCAAGCCGCAGCGCTCGTGGGTGACGGCGGCCGGCGCGGTGCTCGACACGGCCGCGCTGACCAATGCCGTGGTCGACATCCCGCACGACCTGCGGGCCGACCTGACGCTGCGGGCCGGCTACCTGGCGCTGCGCAGCATTGCGGATGTGTTCGGCGTGGAGTACAACGCCACCCCGCAGCCGACCGACCCGATCAGCGTGACGCGCGCCGAGTTCGACGCGGCCTGCGAGCAGATGGCCGAGAAGGGCGTGCCCCTGAAAGCGGACCGCGAGGCCGCCTGGCGCGTCTTCTCCGGCTGGCGCGTGAA
>JBBRZY010000813.1:0-2487 GCA_038252885.1 Anaerolineales bacterium
CGCGGCGGGTGGCTCGACCCAAAAATTGACACCAGCCCCCTGCTCCAGCCTTTAACTTGACATAATGTTATGTCAAGTTAAAGCTCCTGCCGCTCAAACTGCCAACCGGCCGCCGCCAGCGCCGCGCCGATCAGCCCCAGACTGATAATTAGGGCTGGAACAGCCGAATCGCCGTCCAGAAACAGGTTTGCCGCCCACGTGACCAATTGTCCGGGCAAATATTGGCCGATCTGTGGGATCGCGCCAAGGACGGTCAGCACGATCAGCACGCCAAACGCGATGCCCCCGGCGGCGGCCTGGCTGCGGGCCAGCACACTGCACAATAACGTCAACGCCACATATACCAGCGTGAGCACCAGCAGCAGCCCATTCATGGCCGCCCACGCGCTGAAATCCACCGGGCCGAACAGGAGCGTCGTGTAATAGAAGGCCCCCACCCCGGCCAGTGCCAGCCCGACGGAAAATGTCACGCCCAGCGCCGCGAACTTGGCGGCCAGGAACCCCCAGCGCGGCAGCGGCTTCGAGAGCATCATGGCCGCCGTGCCGCGCTCGCGTTCCTGTGTGACCGCGCCCATGCTTAATAGCAGCGCCATGACGATGGCGAACTGGCTCATGTTCTTCAGGTACTGCGCCACCGCGTCGAGCATGGTCGGGGCCGGCATCAGCGCCGCCATCTGGTCGCGGTTGGGCAACAGGCGGATGATCTCGGGCGTGAACTTGGCTGACAGCGGCGAGAGCAAGCCGAGCGCCAGCAGCACCGCCCCCACCACCAGCAGCCGATAGGAGCGCCATTGTTCCAGCAGTTCTTTGCGCAGCGCCGCCCAGATTACCATGTTACGCTCCAGCCTCTCCGACCAGCCGCAGAAAGATGTCTTCCAGCGAGGGCTGCAGCATCTCGTAGCGCGTTAGCACCAGCCCGGCCGCGACGACCGCCGGCAGCAGCGCCTGCTTGGCCGCGGCCACATCGCTGACGGTCAGCCGCGCAACGTGGCCGTTCAGGCTTACGGCCGTCACCCACGGCTGCGCGCGCTGGGCTTCGGCCCAGGTCGCCAGCGCGGAGCTGCCTCCTTGATCGGCCTCCAGCTCAAAGGCCGGGATGGCATATTGCGCCAGCAAGGCATCGCGCGGGCCTTGCGTGAGCAGCTTGCCGTGCGCGATGATGGCGACGCTGTCGCACACGCGCTCCACGTCGGCCAGGATGTGGGTCGACATGAACACGGTGCACTGGCCGCGCAGGTGCTCGATCAGGTCGAGCACTTCTTTGCGGCCGGACGGGTCGAGCGCGCTGGCGGGCTCATCGAGAAACAGCACCGGCGGCCGGTTGACCAGCGCCTGGGCCAGCCCCAGCCGTTGGCGCATTCCGCGCGAGAACCCGGCGATGCGGCGCTTAGCCACATCGGCCAGGCCCACCAGCTTGAGCAGCTCGGCGGTGCGCGCCGTGCGCTCGGCCTGACCCAAGCCAAACAGCCGGCCGACGTGGTCGAGGAACTCGCGCGGCGTCATCCAGCCATAAAAAGCCGGCTCTTCCGGCAAGTAGCCGAAGCGGCGCGCCAGTGGGCCAGCCCCAGCGCGGCGCGGGCCGGTGACTTCCAGGTCGGCCACCCAGGCGCGGCCGGCGCTGGCCTGCGCCAGCCCAGTGAGGATGCGCAGCGTGGTGGATTTGCCCGCGCCGTTGGGGCCCAGGAAGCCGAACACCGCGCCGGTCTCCACGGCCAGGTCTAGCCCAGCCAGCGCGGCCACGGGGCCGTAGGTCTTGCGCAAGCCCTCGGTACGGATGGCGGTCATTCTTCCTGCCGTCCGAAGACAAAGTAGATGATTGGGCCGATCAGGTTGACGAAGATGATAACGAGCACCCAGAGCCACTTCGGCCCGCGCGTACGCTCACGCCGCTTCAGGTCGATCAGCGCGGCGATGATGAGCAGGGCTTCTAGCAGCAAAATAGGGATTAGATACGGCAAAAACGGGATAATGCGGTCCATTGAAACACTCCTGAATGACGGGCGGCGCCGGTGCCTACTTTTGCTCGTGCCGCACGGCCAGTTGCTGCGCCACGGCTTGCCGCACCTCGGCCGGGGTGTACCCCAGCCGCCGGGCTTCGGCCGCCAGCGCGGCGGCCAATTTTTCCAGTGTCGTGTGCCGTAGGGCCTGCATTTCGGTCTCGTCGGGCGTGGCGGCGACAAAGGTGCCTTCGCCGCGCCGGGTCTCGATGATGCCCTCGGCATCCAACTCGTGATAGGCGTGCGCCACCGTATTGAAATTCACGGCCAATTCGATGCTAAGGCCCCGGATGGTGGGGAGCTGATCGCCGGCCTGGATCTGCCGGGCGTGGATTAGACCGATGATTTGGTCCTTGATTTGGTCGTGGAGGGGGGCGTGCGCACTCTTGTCTATCCGTATCTGCATCCGGCCTCCCGGCTTAAGTGCTAGTTCTCTAGTACACTAGAATAATATGTCAGTTCGGCGGCGAGTCAATGCCGGCGGGCAGAC
>JBBRZY010000814.1:0-2482 GCA_038252885.1 Anaerolineales bacterium
GACCGGCTGATCGACGCGCCGGGGGCGGTGGCCAAGGTGCTGCTCGTACCCTAAACCCAGCGCCCGCGAGTAGCCCCTTTGACCAAGCCGCCTTCACTTGGCCGGCCAGCGCGCATCGGCCTCATCGGCGCGGGTTGGTGGTCCACCTATAGCCACCTCCCTTCGCTGCTCAAGTACCGCAGCGCCGTCGTGGCCGGCCTGTGCGACACGAACCCCGAGCGCCTGCGCGCGGCGGCCGACGCCTACAAGCTGACCTGCACTTACGACCGGCTCAACACCATGCTGGCCGAAGCCGCCCTAGACGGGGTAGTCATCGCCACGCCGCACGCCACGCACGCGGCCTTGGCCCAGGCCTGCCTGGAAGCCGGGCTGCATGTGATGCTCGAAAAGCCCATGACGCTCTACGCCGCCGATGCGCGCCGGCTCGTCGAGTTGGCCGTGGCTCAGGGGCGCGAGCTCATCATCGGCTACACCTGGCCCTTCACGCCGCAGCCGCAGCGGGCGCGGGCCATCCTTCAGTCTGGCGTGCTCGGGCCGGTGGAGTACGTTAACTGCTCGATGGTGTCGAATGTCGCTGAACTGCTGCGTGGCCAAGACGGCTCGCAGCTTGAGTCCAGCGTGTTCCCGGTGCATGGGCCGGGGGCGGTCTATAGCGACCCGGCGATCTCTGGCGGCGGCCAGGGGCATTTGCAGCTTACCCATTCCATTGGGCTGATGTGCTTTGTGACCGGGCTGCGCGTCGAGCGTGTGCTGGCGCTGATGAACAATCACGGGCTGGCCGTGGACCTGGTCGACGCGATGGCCGTGGCGTTTGAGGGTGGGGCGCTCGGCACGGTCGGGGGCAGTGGCAACAGCGCGCGCCACAAGCTCGATCTCGTCGTTCGCTGCGCCCATGGCGGCCTTGATCTGGCCGTGGACACCCAGACCCTGACGATCTACCACCCCAACGGCCGCGTTGAGACCTCTGGCCCCATGTCGGCCGGCAAGGTCGCGCCGCGCTTGCTAACCGCCCGCAACCTGGTCGATGTGATCCAGGGCGTGGCCCCCAACGGCTCGCCCGCCGAGGTCGGCTGGCGCACCGTGGAGCTGCTCGACGCCGCCTACCGCTCGGCCGCGCAGGATGGGCGAGCGGTCTACGTCCAAGACCTGTATGCCTCGGAAGTAAGCCCCGAGGTTAGCGCTGAAGTTAGCCCTGAAGTTAACCAATGAAGATCAAAGCCCTGCGCGCCCTGCACCTCGACAAACCCAAGCACAAGCCGGCCACGCCGCCCAGCCGCAGCTCGTGGTGGGAGGAGGCCGAAGTCGCCAACCCGCTCTCCGGCTTCCCGCGCTTCAAGCCACACCGCAAACTGTGGCTGCCGCCGTTCGAGGAGACCTGGGTCGAAGTGAAGTTGGAAGACGGCACCACCGGGCTGGGTATGACTCACCACGGCCGCGCCACCGCCGCGCTGATTGACGACTATTTTGCGCCGCGCCTGCTGGGCGAGGACGGGCTGGCGGTCGAGCACCTCAATGACATGCTGCGGCGTCTGTCGGTGCCGTTTGGCTCCACCGGCCTCGCCTCCTACGCCGTCAGCGCCCTCGACTTGGCACTGTGGGACGCGCGCGGCAAGGCGTCTGGCAAGCCGGTGTACGAGTTGCTGGGCGGCACGCCCGACCGCGCCCCGCTGCTATGCTACGCCACCGGCAACGACCTCGACTGGTATCAAGCGCTTGGCTTCCGAGCCTTCAAGCTGGCCTGCCCCTACGGCCCCGCCGACGGGCTGACCGGGCTGCGCCAGAACGAAGCGTTTGTGGCCCGCGCCCGCGCCACCATCGGCGACGAGTGCGACCTGATGCTCGATTGCTGGATGGCGTTCGATGTGGAGTACGCTGTGGCGTTGGCCGAGCGGCTGCGCCCCTACCGCCTAACCTGGATCGAAGAGTGCCTTATCCCCGAAGACTTCGACGCCCATGTGGCGCTGCGCGAGCGCCTGCCCTGGCAGACGCTCGCGACCGGCGAGCACTGGACCACGACGTTCCCGTTCCAGTGGGCGGCCAGCCACCACGTGGTCGACATCCTCCAGCCCGACCTCGCCTGGTGCGGCGGGCTAACGGCCTGCTGGCAGATCGAAGCGCTGGCCCAGGCCGCCGGCCTGCGCGTCATCCTGCACGGCGGCGGCAACAACGTCTTCGGCCAGCACTTCAGCTACGCCGCGCGCACGGCCCACCTGACCGAGTTCTTCGTGGGAACCCACCCCGGCGTGCCGCTAGAGCAGGCCGGCCACCTGCCGGGCCAAGCGCTGCCCAAGAACGGCTACCTGCGGCCCATCGACGCGCCCGGCTTCGGGCTGGAGATCCCGGCCAAGTGGTTCACGCCGTTCCGTTAGGCCGGCCCTAGCCTCGGTTGCCCTGCGCCGCATCTATACCGATAATGAAGCGCACGCGGACGGCGAACGCCCACCCGCTGCGCCTGAGGCCGCCCTGAACATTGACGCCCACC
>JBBRZY010000815.1:0-2482 GCA_038252885.1 Anaerolineales bacterium
CGCGGCGCGCGGACGAGGGCGCGGATGAGCCTGACCCAGCGCCTAGCGCTGACCCCGCCGGGCCGGATGTTTTTGCTCCCAAACTGAAATACTCGCGGCAGCAGACCCACGCCCGACCCACGACGGGCAGCCTGATTCTGGGCAGGTGTGTAACGGATGGTAGGCTGTTTTAGCGCCCGGTTGAGGGGGCTGGGCGCGCGGCAAAGAGAGCGACCGGGGCGCAGGCAAACTTGCCCTGAGGTCGCTCTCTTTGCTTACGAGGCGAAATCTAAGGCACAGACCGCACAGGCGCTATGGCGCCGGGGGCCGGCGGGGCGCGACGGGCTCGAGAACCTTGCGCCGTTCGGGGCTCAGGCGGGCCAGCAGCTCCGGGGAATACTGATACCCATAGCGGGTCGCGCCCCAGATTGGCCCAAAGCGATAGATGACCACCCGGCGCTCCCCGGGATTGGTGCGCGTTGACGCGCCGTGCGACATGGCGTCTACGAACAGCAGCGCCTCGCCGCGCTTCAGGTGCACCTCGATCGCGCCCTCAACGCCGTCGATTTTTTGCGTCTCATCCCAGCCGGGCTTGACGCCGGGGTGCTCGAGGTGGGCCTTGTGACTGCCGGGGATGACCATGGTGCCGCCGTCGCCCGGGCCGATGTCGGTGAGGGCCAGCAGCATGTTCACCTGCCCGCAGCGGAAGTGGCCGTTGTAGAACCGATACTGGCCGCGCAGCCCGCCCTCCGCGCCGCCGCTGTGGATCGGGAAGTACCCGCCTGAGCGCCGGATTGAGGCGAAGCACTCATCAATGTACACCCCCTCTACATACGTGTCCTTCTCGCCGCAATAGCGCACCAGCCGGTCATGCCAGGCGGGATGGTCAATCAGTTCCTCGAACGGCGCGCCGCCCTCGACGATATTTTGCAGCTCGATGCCGGCGTTGCCGTTGTTGTCGAAGCGCTGCACGTTCCCGCGCCAATCCAGATACTTCAGGTCGAGAAAGGTGTCGAGCCGCGCGTTGAGCTGGTCGACCAGCTCTGGCGCGACCGCGTTCTTGAGAATGACAAACCCCCGCAGGTCAAACAGATAGTCTTGGAGATCGTAGTTGGTGTCCATGTGCGTCAGGCCTCTGGCGACAGTCTCAGTGTGGTTGCCCCTATTAGCGCCGAATGATATATCAAATCGCGCCCGGCTTCCAATCTCCAATCTTCGCCGGTTTGAGCCGCGCCGCCGCCGGCGGTGAAGCTCCACCGAAATGCCCTGATTCTGGCGCTGCCTCGCTACTTGTGCGGCCCAATTCGTGTAATTCGTGGCCAAAGCCTTTAAATCAGCCCGGAACCAGACCGCGCCGAGCCTCGTCTCCTACATTAGCCCTTTCTAAGACTCGGCCCGATGTGAACGATTCGCCTCCGCGCCGGGTAAAATAGGGGGCACTGTTGGGCGCTGGAAAGGTGGGGCATGTTCAAACTCGAAGAAGGCTGGCTGACCGTCGGGCTGCTGTGCACCATGATCGTGGTGGCGGCCGGCGGCGTCGCGGCGGCCGCCTGGGCCGATGGCCTGCAGGCCGCTTGGATCACGGGCGTCGTGGCGGTGCTGGCCGGGCTGGCGCTCGCCAAGAGCCGCTTCGGCGGCGGCACCGCCTTTGTGTTTGCCACCGTCTACGGCCTGTTCGTCGTCGGCTTCTTCATCAGCCTCAACCTCGAAGGCGACTGGCACGCCCGCGCCATCGAGTTGGTCGTCCGGCTCAACGCCTTCATCTATAAAATCCTGCACGGCGGCACTTCGCGCGACGCGCTGCCCTTCCCCATCACCATCGCTCTGCTGTTCTGGTACATTGGCCTGCTCATGTCATGGTCGGTCTTCCGGCGCGGCGCCGTCTGGCCGGCCATCATCCCGGCCGGTGTCGGCCTGCTGGTCAACGCCTACTACTACCTCGGTCCGGCCCGCATCGACCTGTACCTGGCCTTCTACGTGCTGCTGGCCCTGATGTTCGTCGCCCGCATGACCCTGCTCGGCCGCGAGCGCGAATGGCAGGCGGCCCGCGTCTCCTACAGCACCGACCTGCGGCTCGACTTCCTGCGCGCCGGCCTGGCCGCGGCCCTGGCGGCCGTGCTCATCGGCTGGGCCGCGCCCGGCCTGGCCGCCTCGCCCACCGCCGCCACTACCTGGCGCGAGATGACCGGCTCGTTCCGGGTCGTGCGCGAGTCGTGGATGCGCATGTTCGCCGCCATCCGCGGCTACGGCCAGGCCTACAGCGACTTCTACGGCGACTCGCTCGCCCTGGGCGGCCCGGCCCGCTTGAGCGCCGACCCGATCATGGATGTGCACATCAACGCTGTCTCTGGCCAGGACCGGCAGCTCGAGGACGCCGACCAGATTCAGCGCTTCTACTGGCGCGCTAACGCCTATGGCGACTATAACGACGGCGGCTGGTCCGTTGGCGAGACGACCTACCGCGAGTTCGACCCCAGCGACAACACCAGCCGGGTGCAGTCGA
>JBBRZY010000816.1:0-2481 GCA_038252885.1 Anaerolineales bacterium
GGTGTCACGGCCTCAATTGAGAGGGTGTCCATTAGTTTTGTAGACCTCGGCCAGCACCCTAGTGCATAAACCAACAACCCACTCGCTACCCACCGCACGCGCGACTGCCACCCTGCCGCGCTAAAACTCCTTAGACCCCCTATACCCCTTCCACACCCCTTCCACACCCCTGCTCTGAAATTACCCTAGGCTCGCCCGGTTAAGAATTGGCTTAATTCCATTTAGAACCTTCTAAGCTTGGGCCAAGACCCTTATCTGCCTCTCTCCCGGTCTAAGCCGGTTATTAACTTGCCCCGCTTACACTCGGCCGTGTTGATAGCTCGAACGCAACCGAAAGGATTTCGCCATGCCTAGACTCCCGCGTACCGCCCGCCGCCGCGCCGCCGCCATTCACGGCGCGAAAATTCTCCTGACCTCGGCCTCGCTGGTCGCCACCATTGGCGGCTGGGCGGCCCTCAGCGCCGGCGACAGCGCCACCGAAGAAGTGGCTCAGGTGGTCACCGTCACTGAGCCGGCGACGGCTACCCGCGTTGTGCCGACGGCCACCTACCAGGCCGGCAGCGTAGTGACCGATGCTTCCTTGCCGGCCGCAACCGTCGCCCCGACCGCGACCCCGGTGCCGACGGCGACGGCGCAGCCCACGGCCCACGTGCGCATCCGCACCCAGTCGTCGCGCTAGGCGCTAGAGGTGGCCATGCCGCAGATCAGTTTTCGCGCGATGGGTTGTCAGATGCAGGTGCTGTTAGAGGCGGACACGGTGGCGGCCCGCCGCGCGCTGGCCGAGGTGCCCGCCTGGTTTGAGGCGTGGGAGCAGGCCCTCAGCCGCTTCCGCGCCGACAGCGAACTGAGCCGCCTCAACCGTTCGGCGGGCGCGGCCATGCCAGTCAGCGCGGTGCTGTGGGAAGTGCTGGCCGTGGCCCGCGCCGCCGCGCAGTTGAGCGCCGGCCTGGTCACGCCCACGCTGCTCAGCGCGCTCGAAGCCGCGGGCTACGATCGCACCTTTGACGCGCTGGGCGCCGGCCAGCCAGTGGCCCCAGCGCCTTCGCAGCCGGCCCCCGCCCTCACGCTCGACGAGGCGCTTGTGCTTGACGAGGTGCCGCACACGGTGCAATTGCTCGGCGGCGTCCGGCTCGACTTCGGCGGCGTCGCCAAGGGCTGGGCCGCCGGCCAGGCCGCGCAGCGCCTCGGCGCTTACGGTCCGGCGCTGGTAGAGGCTGGCGGCGACATCGCCGTCAGTGGGCCGCGCGCGGGCGGCGCGCCCTGGCAGATCGGCGTCGCCAGCCCACTCGCCCCGGATGAAGACCTGGCGCAGTTGTGGCTCACCGACGGCGGCGTAGCCACCTCCGGCCGCGACTACCGGCGCTGGCAGCAGGGCGGCGCCTGGCAGCACCACCTGCTCGACCCGCGCACCAGCCGCCCAGCGCAGACCGATGTGCTCAGCGCCACGGTGCTCGCGCCCGACCTGGTGCAGGCCGAGGTGGCCGCCATGGTGGCCCTCATCCTCGGCCGCGCGCGCGGCCTGGCCTGGCTGGCCGCGCGCCCCGCGCTCACGGGCGTGCTGGTGCTGGAAGATGGCCGCGTGTTGCCGACCGTCACGCTCAGCGCCGAGCCGGGCGACGAACTTGAATTGCTGGTGGCGGCCGCCGTCACAACCTTCTAATGAAACAGGTGAGCCCAATGCAGACCCGCCCCGTGCCGCCCGCCGCCCCGTCGCTCACCGACGACGTCGAAGATGTGGCCCTGGATCTCATGCCCTTCTTCTTGTGGACGCTGGTCATGCTGGGAATGGCCGCCGCGCTGTTCGTGGTGCTCATCGTCCAGCCCGCCTGGCTGGCCCCCTGGCAGGCCACGCTCACCGGCCTCCAACCCAAAGTCTACTGGTATCTCTCGCGCTCCAGCGCCGTGGTCAGCTACCTCATGGTCTGGGCCTCGATGGTCATTGGGCTGGTAATCACCAACAAGCTGGCCCGCGTCTGGCCCGGCGGCCCCACCTACGTGGCGCTGCACGAGCACACCAGTTGGCTGGGCTTGGTGCTGGCGCTGTTCCATGCCTTGATCCTGCTGGGCGATGGCTACATCGGTTACACGCTCGACCAAATCTTGGTGCCGTTCGCCAGCGCCGACTACGAGCCGCTGTGGGTCGGCCTGGGCCAGATCGGCCTGTACTTGCTGGCGCTGGTCGTCCTTAGTTTCTACGTGCGCCGCCTCATCGGTCAGCGCGTTTGGCGCGTGCTGCACTACCTCAGCTTTGGGGTCTTTGCCCTGGCCCTGGCGCACGGCATCTTCAGCGGCACCGATACCGCCGCCCCCCTGCTGACCGGCCTGTACTGGGCCAGCGGCCTGAGCGTCGTGCTGCTCACCGTCCGCCGTGTGCGCCTCGCCCGAGCCAGCAAAGCGCCGCGCCGCGGGCAGCGCCGCGCGGCGTAGCTTGCTAGCGCCCAAACAAAGCGCAGGGTCGGTTGCCGCCTAGCGGCAACCGAC
>JBBRZY010000817.1:0-2476 GCA_038252885.1 Anaerolineales bacterium
GGCTTCTCGACCAGCACGTGCTTGCCGGCGGCGATGGCCTTTTGCGTCAGCGCCACGTGAAAGGCGTCGGCGGTAGCGATGATGACGGCCTCCAACTGCGGGTCGGCCAGCATGGCGTCGTAGTCGTTGTAGGTCTTCTGCGGGCTGTGCAGCGCGGCCATACGATCCACTAGGTCCGTCGCACGGTCACAGATGGCGTACAGCTCGGCGTTGCGCGCGCGGCGGCAGGCCTCAAAGTGGGCAAACTGGGCGATCGGGCCGCAGCCCAGCACGCCGACGCGCAGTAATCGGTCTTCCTTCTTCATGCCATTCTCTCCATCACGCTACGAATAAGTTGGATTGTCACTCGCCGCTGCGGGCGAAAACTTTGCCAAACAACTGCTCGGCGTGGCCGCCCATGAGGCCCGCCCGCTGCTCGTCCGTCAAGAACGGGCTGTGGTGCGTTAGGTAGGTCTGCAACTGCGGGTAGGTGGCCTGCCACAGCAGCCCCGGCACGTCGCTGCCCCACATCAGCCGGTCGGTCCCGATCAATTCTACCGCCCGCGCAATGTAGCGCAGCGCGGTGGGGAAGGGGTAGTCTTCCGGCGCGTAGGCCGGCAGCGCGGCCAGGTCGAACCACACGTTCGGGTGGCGGCCCAGCGCGATCTGCGCCGTCCACAGCGCGTTACGCTCGGCGTCGTCCGGCGCGGCCAGCGGCGGCTGCGCCAGATGGGCAATCACCACCGGCAGGGCCGGGTGCTGCGCCACAATGTTCTCAACCGCGCTGGTCTGGTACGAGGCCGCGCCAATCGCGCCCAGGTCGAGCACCACGATCACGCCTTGCCGTTCGGCCGCCGTCCACAGCCAGGCCAAGCCGGGCTCGTCGAGCCGCAGGTCGGGGTGCAGGCCCAAGAAGCCGGTCGCCACGCTCAGCTCGAGCTTGAGCACGCCAAAGCCCTGCGCGCCCGTCAGCCGCGCAAAGCTGGCCTGGGCGTCCGGGGCGCGCGGGTCTACAAACGCCGCGCCGATGAAGCGGCCAGGGTAGCGCGCCACCGCTGCCGCCACGTAATCGTTGGCCTCGCCGTGGAACGAGCCTTGCAGCAGCACCGCCCGGTCGACCCCGGCCCAGTCCATCTGCGCGATCAGCACCTCCGGCGGAAAGGTCGTCGCGCGCCGGAAGGGCGGCACGTGCTGAAATGGCGCGCCGGCCCCGATCTGCGCCTGCCCATAGCTCAGGCTGCGCGACCGGCCCGCCCCAGTGCGGCCGTGCAGCCGCCGCACGATGTGGGTGTGGACATCAATTACCACAGCGGCGCGTCACTCGCCGCGGCTCTGGCCGATTCCACCAGCGCGGTGATAATGAGTTGAACGAGGTCTGTATCCATGAGAGGCAGCGCCGGCGACGCAGACGGATTTCACGCCGGCGCTGTGAGTGCTAGAATAGGTGACCGTCCGACAATATTTACACGAAGCCCGCCACTGAGTCAAACGCTTTCTCAGCATTTCAAGTGAAATGTAGCTAGCAACCGAAATACTGCGCGTATTTCGCGCCGAATTGGGCCGGCCTCCGACCCTCTACGAAAGGGCCTTTCTCATGGAAAGTATCAACGAGTTTCGCGCCAAGCTCACCGCCGGCACGCTGTGTCTGGGGGCCGCCGTCACTTTCTCCGATCCGCTCGTCACCGAGGCGCTGTGCGACGCGGTCGACTTCATTTGGCTTGACCAGGAGCACAGCCCGCTCAGCTTTGAGGCGGTGCAGGCCCACTTGCTGGCCGCCCGCAGCCGCCACCGGCCGGCCCTGGTGCGTGTGACCGCCGGCCAGACGGCCTTCATCAAGCCGATCCTCGACGCCGGCGCCGACGGCATTATCGTGCCGCAAGTGAAGACGGTGGCCGAGGTGCAGCGCGCCGTGGCCGACTGTCGCTACCCGCCCCAGGGCACCCGGGGCTATGGCCCGCGCGTGCCGTCCAACTTCGGCCGCGACGGCGGCGCCGACTATGTGGCCCGCGCCAACGCCGGCGTGTTCGCCGCCGTGATGATCGAGACGCGCGAGGCGGTCGAAGCGATTGACGCGATCGTGGCGATCCCCGGCCTCGACTCGATTGTGCTCGGCCCGTACGACCTGTCTGGCTCGCTGGGCCACCTGGGCGAGGTGGAGCATCCCGAGGTCGTGGCGGCGCTGGAGCACGTGATCGCGCGCGCCAAGGCGGCCGGCAAGTTTGTCGGCAGCGGCATGGGGGCCGACCCCGACTACGCCATCCGCATGGGCAAACGCGGCGTGCAGTGGGTGCAAATGGGCGGTGACTATGGTTACCTGGCCGCCTTCATAGACGGCGTCACCAAGCGTGTGCGCGACCAACTGGCGGGCGGCGCGACGCATCTGCCGGCGAGTTAGTGGCAGCGCACCGCACCGCATTCGGGGCAGGCGCTGGGTCCATGGCGGCGTTTGTTATAATGCTTGTTTAGCCTGTGAGACTTTGCGACCCACATGACCGAC
>JBBRZY010000818.1:0-2475 GCA_038252885.1 Anaerolineales bacterium
ATCTGCCCGAAACTCTAACCAAGTTGCGTGTTCCAAGTAGAACATTTTCCTCTTACACTCTCCGTAAGCGCCTCCTGCGCCGCGCACCCCGCGCCGCACCTTCCGAACCGAACATAACATAACACCCCAAGCCCGATGACAGCAATGACAGCAATGACGTTCTCGAAGGTATCAGTGGCGCAGATGACGACGATGACGTTCTCGAAGGTATCAGTGGCGCTGATGACGACGATGACGTTCCCGACGGTATAGCTGGCGCGGATGACGAAGATGACGTTCTCGATGGTATTGATGGCGCGCATGACGACGATTGCAACGCATATTAGTCACATGGGCACCCCTCCCCGCGCCGGGGAGGGGCTGGGGGTGAGGTCCGTCCGCCCGCCAGCCCCGTCCGTCCCCTTGTGCGTCACCCGCCCTAGCGCAGCATCCCTTGAGTCCCCCAGCTTTCGTGCTACCATAACCTCCAACACCCGTTAACCTTTCGGCCTCGCCGGCCGCGCCTGAGGTACCCATGAAAGCCCACGTCAAGCAGCACAACGGCACTCCCACCCTGTTCCTAGACGGCCAACCGGCCTACGCCAACTGCCAGCTCATTGGCGGCCTCGACCCCAACGGCATCGCCGCCACCCAAGACGTCATCCGCGCCTACGCCGCCGCCGGCGTGCACATCTACTCGATCGATGCCGTCGGCGACGAGTGGTACGCCCCGCGCCCCACCGGCGGCGGCCCGTTCGATTTCTCAACCACCGTTCCGCGTCTGCAAACCGTCATCGACGCCGACCCCGACGCCCTGTTCCTGCTGCGCATGGGCTTCGAGACCAAGTACTTCCCCGCCGACTGGTGGAACCAGCTGTACCCCGACGAAGTCGAAGTGCTCGACAGCGGCGCGCGGCTGTCGGCCTCGTTCGCCTCGCCCACCTGGCGCAGTCAGGTGCAGGAATTTCTCCAGGCCTACATCCAGCACCTGAAAGACCACCACCTGTACGACCGCGTGATCGCCTACCAGATCGCCACCGGCACCTGCGGCGAGTGGATCAAAGACTGGTCGTCCATGAGCCCGCCCTCCGGCGACTTCAGCCCGGCGATGCAGCAGCAGTTCCAAAGCTGGCTGCGCGAGCGCTATCAGGCCGACGAGGCCGCGCTGCAAACCGCCTGGGCCGACCCGCACGTGACGTTCGCCACCGCCAGCGTGCCCTCCGGCGAAGCGCAGGCCAACCCCACCCACTACCAGTTCCGCGACCCGCGCCGCGAGCGCCAGGTGATCGATTTTTACGAGTGCTACGCGCAGACCGCCGCCGACGCGCTGCTGAGCATGTGCCGCGCCGTCAAAGACGCCACCGGCGGCGACAAGCTCACCGGCGCGTTCTTCGGCTACATCATGGAACTGGCCTGGAACAACAGCTTCTTCGTCGACGGCCAGGGCGACAAAGCGAGCAGCGAAGTCTCCACCGTGCAGCGCAGCGGGCACCTGGGCCTGGCCCAGGCGTTGCGCTCGCCCGACATTGACTTCTTCGTCAGCCCCTACAGCTATGCCTTCCGCGGCTTGGGCGGCGACGGCCTGCCCATGCAGCCCACCGACTCGCTGCGCGTGCACGGCAAGCTCTACTTCTTTGAAGAAGACACGCTGATGCACAACAACTTCGAGCCGCAGGGGCGCATGCACCCCAAGGACAAGACCATCCCGATCTACCAGCGCAACTTTGCCCAGTGCCTGACCCACGGCCTGGGTATCACCTGGCTCGAGAGCAGCTCCTTCGTCGAAGACTCGCGCATTGTGGCCGAGGCGCACCGCTGGCAGATGCGCTACCAGGCCCTCGGCGAGTGGGCGCTGGGCCTCGACCGCCGCCCCAGCGCCGATGTGGCCGTGCTGCTCGATGACGAGAGCTATTTCTACGAGGGCAACCGCAACGATATTGATCTGGCGCTGATTGCCCAGCAGCGCGTCATCAGCCTCAACCGCTTCGGCGCGCCGCACGACCTGTACCTGCTCAACGACCTGCTGGAAGGCCGCACGCCCGACTACAAGCTGTATGTGTTCCTCAACGCCTTCCACTTGAACGATGAGCGCCGCCGTAAAGTGCACGAAATTTTGGGGCGCGGCGGGCGCACGGCGCTGTGGCTGTACGCTCCCGGCTACATTAACAGTGATGCCGCCGAGCCGCTGGGCCGCGCCAACATGACCGACCTGACCGGCTTTAACTTTGAGCAGGGCGGCAGCTATTGGTCGCCGTTCATGCACATTACTAACTATCAGCACCCCATCACCCAGGGGCTGTCGCAGGATTTGTTCTGGGGCGCCAACCGCTCGCTGGCCCCGATCTTCCATGTGAACGACCCGCAGGCCACGGTGCTGGGTGAAGTGGTCTACGGCCTGGGCCGCTGTCAGCCGGGCCTGGTGCTTAAGACCGTCCAGCCGCCGGCCTCGGCCCAGCCGTGGAACTCGGTGTACGTGGCGACGCCCAACGTGCCGCC
>JBBRZY010000819.1:0-2475 GCA_038252885.1 Anaerolineales bacterium
CCTAGCCAGCAAGGGCGTAGAGATCACGCAGTTTGATCTAAGCTCGGTGGCGCGGCTGGGGCTGGTGAAGATTGACCTGCTGGGCATTCGCGGGCTGACCGTGCTGGGCGACGTGGCCCCCCTCGTCACCGCCACCGCCACGCTTGTGCCGGCCGACGCCCTGCCACTGGCCGCGCTGGAGGCCATCCCCGGCGATGACGCGGCCACGCGCGACACGGTGCGCAACGGCCGCACCATTGGGTGCTTTCAGATCGAGAGCCCCGGCATGCGGGCCACGCTCAAAGAAATCGGCGCGCAGACGATTGATGATCTGATGGTGGCGCTGGCGCTCTATCGCCCCGGCCCGCTGACCGGCGGCCTGAAGGATGCCTTTGTGCGCCGCCACCTGGGCCAAGAGCGCACCGAGCACCTGCACCCGGCGCTGGCCCCGCTGCTAGACGACACGCACGGCGTGATCCTCTATCAAGAGCAGGTGCTGCGCATCGCGCACGACCTGGCGGGCATGTCGCTGGCCGAGGCCGACTTGCTGCGGCGGGCCATGAGCCACTTTGACCCCGGCAAGCAGATGCAGACGCTCAAGGAGCACTTCATCAACGGGGCGGGCGAGCGCAACGGCGTGCCGCCCGAAGTAGCCGAGCGCGTGTGGGAGCTGATGGCGGCCTTCGCGGGCTATGGCTTTCCAAAGGCGCACGCCGCCTCGTACGCGCAGGTGGCCTGGCGCGCCGCCTGGTGTAAGACGCACTACCCCGCGCCGTTCATGGCGGCGGTGCTGGCGAATTGGGGCGGCTACTATCCCCAGCGCGTGTATCTGAACGAGGCCCGCCGCCTGGGGCTGCCGGTGCACTCGCCGCACGTCAACCACGCGCTGCGCGAGTTCAGCGTCGTGCCAGTGGACGGCCAGACGCGGCTGTATATGGGCCTCAACCAGGTGCGCGACCTGACGCACCGCTTGCAGGGCCGCATCATGGCTGAGCGGCCCTTCAACTCGCTTTATGATTTCATCGCCCGCGCCGACCCGCGCCCGCAGGAGGCCGAGAACTTAGTCCGAGTCGGCGCGCTCGACGGACTTGGGTCCATCCCCGCCTTGCTGCGCGACCTGAAGTCTAGCGCTGGGCAGCCTGGGCAATTGGCACTGTTCGGCCTGCCGACGACCGACGACGCCGACTGGAGCCTGGCCGCGAAGGTGGCGGCGCAGGAAGAGCTGTTGGGCGCCAGCGTGGCCGCGCACCCGCTGGAGTTGGTGGCCGACCGCATCGCCAAGGCCGGCGCGCTGAGCACGGTGGCGGCGGCGGCGCGGCTAGGCCAGCGCGTGCGTGTGGCCGGCATGCGCCAGACCTGGCACCGCACGCCCGTCCAGCGCGGCGACTTTATCTACTTCATGTCGCTCGAAGACCTCGACGGCATGTTGGATGTGGTGATCTTCGGCGATGTGTACCGCAAGTACAAAAAAGCGTTTGACACCGGCAGCCCGTTCGTGCTCGAAGGCACAGTGGAGCTAGACGCGGGCCGGGGCGAGCCGGCCATCCGCGCGGAGAAGGTGTGGTCGCTGGCGGGCGCGGGCTAGCGGGGGACTCAGGGGATGCTGCGCATCGGACTCGGGGGACTCATGCGGGCCGCATTTGTGAAAGGGCCAATGGGCCGACTGGGTTAGTGTCCGCTGGCCCGCGCTACAGCATTGCGCATCCGTTACATCCGCTACATAATCCATTGCTATGAGCGCCTCCGACATTCTGAACTTCCAACGCGTTGGCGACGACACCATCACCGGCGGCCAGCCGACCGAGCCCGACCTGCGGGCGGTGGCGCAGGAAGGCTACGAAGTCGTCATCAACCTGGCGACGATTGACCCGCGCTACTCGCTGCCGGACGAGGGCGGGCTGGCGCAGGAACTTGGCCTGGCCTATCACCACATCCCCGTCGAGTGGCGGCACCCCAAGCCCGCCGACTACGACGCCTTTGCGGCGCTCATGGCGGGGCTGCTGGGCCGGCGCGTGCTGGTGCATTGCGCGGCGAACTACCGCGCCACCGCCTTCTACTCCCTGTACGCGCTGCAAGCGCTGGGCTGGACCGAGGAGCAGGCGGCGGGCTTCCGTGCCAACATCTGGCTGCCGGGCCAATACCCGGTGTGGGATGACTTCATCGCCGCGCAAACTAGGCGCATAGTGGCGGCGCATTGACGCGGGCCACGGCCCCCCATATCAAACACAGCATGTCCAACCCCATCCCTGACTTCCTCCTCGAGCGCTACTTCGCCCAGTACGAGTTCAAGGTGCGCTACTTACTCAGCGCCTCCGACTGCGAGAGCCTGAGCGCCTCAGAGCTTCTGGCGTTGGCCGACGCCGGCGATCGCGCGCGCTGGGAGCGCCTGAGCCTGAGCTACACCGAGAGCCAGGGCGACCCGACTCTGCGCGCCGCCATCGCCGGCCAGTACACCTCACTGAAGTCGGATGACGTGGTGGTGCTCGTGCCGGAAGA
>JBBRZY010000820.1:0-2473 GCA_038252885.1 Anaerolineales bacterium
AGTGGGAAGGCCAGCAACTGACCGGGAGCCAGGTGCTACTGAACCTGGATAGCCCCGACCGGGCGCGGCGCGAGGAGGCCTGGCGCGCGCATCAAAACCGCTTCCTGGCTGACCGCGCGGCCATTAACGCGGAGTGGGGCGAGTATATGGGCAAGCGCCGGCAGGTGGCCGCCAACGCCGGGTATGGCGACGACTATCGCGCCTACCGCTGGCAAGAGCTGCTGCGCTTTGACTATACGCCCGACGACTGCGCCAGCTTCCACGCCGCCATTGAGGCGGTGGTGGTGCCGGCCGCCCAGCGGGTCTACGACCGGCGGCGGCAGCGGCTGGGCCTAAGCGCGCTGCGCCCGTGGGATTTGAACGTGGACACGACCGGCCAACCGGCGCTGCGCCCGTTTGAAGACGCCGCCCATCTCATCGCCGGCGGCAGCCGCATCTTGCACGCGGTGGACCCAGAGCTTGGCCGGTACTTCGACTTGATGCGCGACGACGGGCTGCTCGACCTGGACAACCGGCCGAACAAAGCCCCCGGCGGCTACTGCGACATGTTTGTGGTGCCGGAGCGGCCGTACATCTTTATGAACGCTGTGGGCACGCACGACGACGTGCAAACGCTGCTGCATGAGGCCGGGCACGGCTTCCACGGTTTTGAGGCGGCGCGCCTGCCCTACATTCAGCAGCAGTTGATGGTCGGGGCCGAGTTCGCGGAGGTGGCCTCGATGAGCATGGAACTGCTGGCCGCGCCCTACCTCGACACGGCGCACGGCGGCTTCTACACGCCCGAGCAGGCGGCCCGCGCCCGGGTGGAGCACCTGGAAAGCATCCTGCTGTTCTGGCCCTACATGGCGGTGGTGGATGCCTTTCAGCACTGGGTCTACACCCATCCGGCGGACGCCACCGAGAGCGCCAACTGCGACGCGCAGTGGACGGCGCTGTGGGGGCGGTTCATGCCGGGCGTGGATTGGAGCGGGCTGGAGCAGGAGCGGGCGACCGGCTGGCACCGCAAGCTGCACATTCACATGCTGCCGTTCTACTACGTGGAGTACGGGCTGGCGCAGTTGGGCGCGGTGCAGGTCTGGCGCAACGCGCTGAGCGACCAGGCCGGGGCGGTGGCGGCCTATCGCCGGGCGCTGGCCCTGGGCGCGACCGTGCCGCTGCCAGAGTTGTTCCGCGCCGCCAACGCGCGCTTCGCCTTCGACGCGGCCACGCTGGGCGAGGCCGTGGCGCTGATCGAAAGCACCGTCGCCCAGCTAGACCCCGCCTAGGCGGGCGCACCCATTTGCCACTGCCCTCTTTCACCCCCGGAGCTGCTATGTATCCTGCCCGTCTTCAGCGTTTGCGTACGGCCATGGCGCAAGCCAAATTCGACTGCGTCGCGGCGATTGCCGGCCCCAACCTGTACTACCTGACCGGGCTGTCGTTTCACCTGAGCGAGCGACCGACGACTGGCTTCTTCCCGTTGACCGGCGACCCGGTGATCGTGGCCGGTGGCCTGGAGGAGTCGAAGGTGGTGGGCGGCGCGCCCTACCCGGTGCGCGGCTGCTATTACACCGACTCGGCGGGGCCGGTGCAGGCCTACCGCGAGGCCTCGCAGATGCTGCGGCTGGTCGGGCGCGGCGGCGGCGTGGCGCGGCTGGGCGTGGAGAGCCGCCGGATGCGGGTGATGGAGCTGCGCCTGATCGAAGAGGCCTTCCTCAACCCGCGCATTGACGCAGCCGAGGGCATTTTTGCCGCGCTGCGCATGACCAAGGACGCGCAAGAGCTGGCGCTGATGCGGCGGGCGGTGGAGATCGCCGAGCGGGCGGTGGAGGCGACCATTCAGACCATCCGCGTTGGGCAGACCGAGCGCGAGATCGCGGCCGAGCTGGTGGTGCAGACGCTGCGGGCCGGGTCGGACACCGAGCTGCCGTTTGCGCCGATTGTGGCTTCTGGCCCGAACTCGGCGCTGCCGCACGCGGCCGTGACCGACCGGGCGCTGCAAACCGGCGACCTGCTGACGCTGGACTGGGGCGCGGCGCACGGCGGCTACTTCTCTGACCTGACGCGGACCTTCGCCATTGGCGCGCTCGACCCGGAGCTAAGGGTGATCTACGACCTGGTGCGCGGGGCGAACGAGGCGGCGCTGGCGGCCAGCCGGCCCGGCGTGAGCGCGGCCGAGGTGGACGCGGCGGCGCGCAAGGTGATCACGGACGGCGGTTACGGCCAATACTTTGTGCACCGCGTGGGGCACGGGCTGGGGCTGGAGGGGCATGAAGACCCCTCGATGCACGGCCAGAACGAAACGCCGCTGGAACCTGGCATGACTTACACGATTGAGCCGGGCATCTACCTGCCGGGCAAGGGCGGCGTGCGCATTGAAGACAACGTGGTGGTGACGGCCACGGGCGCCGAGAGCCTGGGCCGCCTGACGCACGACCTCCAGGTCATCGCCGGGTAGGGCGCGGGCGTGCCAGTATGTTGATGCCGGGGGCCG
>JBBRZY010000821.1:0-2472 GCA_038252885.1 Anaerolineales bacterium
GGCATCGCCTTCGGCTCCAAGCTGCCGCGCTCGGTCATGATCGACATCATGATCACGTCGTACATCGTGAAGGTCACCGTCGCCGTGCTGGTCACGCCGCTCATCTACGGCATGCACGGCCTGCTGCGGGTGTATGCCCAACACAAGCTCAAGGAGTCGGGTGAGTGGGCGGAGGTGCGCGACCATCATCTGGACTGCTGCCTCGACCTGGTGCGCCAGGCCGCACCGGGGCTGCGCCGCGCCGACCAAATCGACTGGCTGGCGCGGCTGGAGGTCGAGCACGACAATTTCCGAGCCGCCATGAAGTGGTCGCAAGAGCGCGCGCGCTACGATGCCGGGCAGGAGATCGCGGGTGGGCTGGCGCGGTTTTGGTACCTGCGCGGATACTGGCAGGAGGGCCGCGCCTGGCTGGAGAAGGTATTGGCGCATGGTCTGTCCGGTGAAGCTCTGGCCGCCGCCCCGGCCAACGTGCAGGCGGCGCGGGCCTCGGCGCTGATGGGCGCGGGTTGGCTGGCCGACGAGAGCGGGCGCGAGGGGCCAATGTATGAAGAGAGCCTCGGCCTGTGCCGATCAATTGGCGAGCGCTGGGGCGAGGCCCTGTCGCTGCGTGGTGTGGCCGTCAAGGAAAGCAATGAAGGTGACGGTGAATTGGCGCGCACGCTGTTGGCGCAGAGCCTGGCGCTGTTTGCAGGCTTGAACGACGATTGGGGCATGGCCCTGGTGCAGTACAACCTGGGCTGGCTAGAGCTGGCCGATGACGATGTCACCCTGGCGGACGAGCGTTGGCAGGCGGCGCTCGCCGGCTTCCAACGGGCCGGCGACCGGTGGGGGCAGGGCGTTGCGTATGGCGGGCTGGCCTACGCGGCGCGGCTGCGCGACGAGTACGCCCCGGCCAGCGCGCTGTCTGAGTCCGGGCTGGCAGTCTTCCGCGAGCTGGGCGACAAAGCCGGCATGGCCGTCTCGTTGGTTCGGCTGGCGCAGATTGCGTTCCGGCGCGGCAGCTACCCGCAGGCCATAGACTTGATCAACGAGAGCCTGAGCCTGGTGCACGCCCTGGGCGACCAGCGCGGGCTGCTCAACTCGCAAAGCCTGCTCGGGCTGATCCACGCCTACCAGGGGCAATATCCGCTGGCTCAGGCGCTGCTGCGCTCCAGCCGCGAGTTGGGTGACGCGCTGTGGGGCCACGACGGCACCCCCTACATTGCCAACTATCAAGGCACAGCCGCCTACCTGGCCGGCCGCCTGGACGAGGCCCAAGCCTTCTGGGAAGTGTCGTTACAGGTCCACCGTGAGCAAGAAGACAAGCTCGGCACGGCCGCCAGCTTGAACGGGTTGGGGCTGATCGCCTATCGCCGCGCCGACTACGCCCGCGCGCAGGAGTGGCTCGACTATAGCCTGGCCCTCAGCCGCGAGGCCAAGGATCGGCGTCTCACCAGCATCGCGCTCTATGCGCTCGGGCGGCTGCGCCTGGCGCAGGGTGAGGCGCTGGGGGCGGCCACGGCGCTGCGTGAAAGCCTGGCCCTCCGGCGCGACCTCGGCGACCGGCAGGGCATGGCCGAGACGCTGGAGATGCTGGCCCAACTGCTGGCGCTGGCCGAGCCGCCCCAGCCCGAGGTTGCGGCGCGGCTGCTGGGCGCGGCCCACCTGCTGCGCCACGCGATCAGCGCGCCCGTGCCGGCCGTTGACTGCGCCGAGTATGAGCAGTTGTGCGGGCAAGTGCAGGCGCTGTGTCTGGCCGCTGGTGAGTCCGCTTATGCCGATGCCTGGGCGGCCGGAGAGCGCCTGGCCGGCAGCGCGCCTGACAAACTGCTCGAACTCGCGCTGCCGCAACCCCTCCCGGCCCCTTAACGGCTGGGTTTGCATTCCCTGCGCCGCCTAGCCGTATTGCTAGGTGCCGAGTGGCGGCGTTCGGCCGACAATAGGCCGCAGTGGCGCTCATTCGTTCCCAATGTTTCCCCAGATAGATTTGGACTACAATCTTCCGCGATGGTAACGGTTGAGATTCCGGTGCCGGCGGCCCGCGCCGAGGTGGATGTGCCGCCGATCGTCGCTCAGATTTGCGCGAACGCGCGGCTGGTGCTGACGCTGGCTGGCACGCAAAAGCGCTACCCTGGCAGCCGCCACTGGCACTACCGCACGGGGCCACAGCCGGGCACGCTCGAAATCACCTGGTGGCCGGCGCAGCGCCGCTTGTGGCTCAAGGTGGCCGGCGGGCGCACGAGCGCCGCGATTGAAGACCTGCTCCCGCGCCTGCAGGCGGCGCTGACCTCGGCCCTATCTACCCTACCTGTATTGGTTGCCGATCAACCCGTAGAAAGGTAATGCATGTTTGCCACGACCAGCGATGTGACCGACGCCCTCGGCCGACAGCAGTACATTGCCTCCGATGAAATCTCAACTGTGTTGTTCTTGGCCGAACGGCTGGGCAAGCCGGTGCTGGCCGAAGGGCCGGCCGGGGTGGGCAAGACCGAA
>JBBRZY010000822.1:0-2465 GCA_038252885.1 Anaerolineales bacterium
CTGGGTGAACAGCGCCAGCCCGCTGCCGTCTGGCCCGGCCAGCGCGCGCGCCGCCAGGATGTAGGCGGCCGGGAAGATCAGCGGCCAGATGAACAAGGCCATAATCCAGGTTGGGTAGCGGGTGAAGATGATCCACTCGCGGCGCATCACCGCCCACAGCGCGCGCAGTTCGGCCGCCAGCGACGGGCGGGCGTCAGAGAAGGTTTGGTCCATGGGTGCGTGTCCTTCGCCGCTAGTCGCGCAGCGCCTTGCCGGTCAGGTGGATGAACACATCTTCCAGGCTGGGCTCGGCCACCTTGAGGTTGACGATGCGCGCGCTCCCGCGCCCCAGCTGCTCGATGATGGTCGGCAGCACCGCGCGGCCGTCGTCGGCTTGCAGGCTCACCTCCCAGACCGAGTCGGTGCCCAGGTAGCGCGTGGCCAGGCCGCCCACGCCCGGCAGCCGGCTCAGCGGCTCGGCCAGGTGCGGCTCCCAGCCGGCCACCTCCAGCCGCAGCGCGTCGCGTTGGCCGATGGTCTGCTTAAGTTTTGCCGGCGTGTCGAGCGCGATGATCCGGCCCTGGTCGATGATGCCGATGCGGTCGGAGAGCTGGTCGGCCTCTTCCATATAATGCGTGGTCAGCAGGATGGTGTGGCCCTCGGCCTTGAGTTCGGTCACCAGCTCGCGCACGCGGCGGGCGGCCTGTGGGTCGAGGCCCAGTGTCGGCTCATCCAGCAGCACAATCGGCGGGCGGGCCAACAGCGCGCGCGCCAGCACCACGCGCTGCTTCATGCCGGTCGAGTAGGCCTCCACCAGGTCGCCGGCGCGGTTGGTCAGCTCCATGCGCTCCAGCAGTTCGTCAATCCGCTTGCGCGCCACCTCGGGCGGCAGGTGGTAGAGCGCCGCGAAGTATTCCAGGTTCTCGCGGCCGGTCAGTTTCCAATACAGGCTGCGCTCGCTGGCCAGCACCGTGCCCAGGTTCTGGCGCACCTGCGTGCCCTGGCGCTGCACGTCAAAGCCGGCCACGCGCGCGCTGCCGCTGGTCGGCTCCAGCAGCGTGCACAACATGCGGATGGTGGTGCTCTTGCCGGCCCCGTTCGGCCCCAGCAGCCCAAACACCTCGCCGCGCGCGATCTGAAAGCTCACCCCGGCCACCGCCGTGCTCACGCGCAGGGGCGGGCGCGGCCCCGGCAGCAGCCGCCGCAGACCGGTGCGCTTGGCCGCGCCCGGCTTGGGCTCCTCCGCCTTACGCGCCGTGAAGGTCTTGACCAGGTTCTCAGCTTCTACCGCCCAATTGTTCATCGCCCTCTCCCTAGAAATGAGGCCCCTGGCCTCGCTGTTGGTCGCTGGAATTGCGCTGAGGCCTGGCTAAGCGCGACCTAACCCGGCCCCAGGCAACACGAAGCCCGCCGCCGCCGGTTGGCGCGGAAGAGCAGCGTGTTGCGGTTGAGCAGTAAACGGAAATGCCGGCGCTAGGCGTGCAGGTTCTTGAGCGCCTCGTCCACGCTCACCTCGCCGCGCGCGATCCGGTCCAGCAGCGCCAGGCGCTCTGCGAGCGGCGGGGCGGCTGGCACCGGTGCCGCCAGGGCCGCAGTCGCTGCCCCCTCGCCCGCGACCGAGGTGATTTGCAGGTCGCCCGACACGCTGTTGGCGTTGACGGTCACGCCCTCGCCCGTGCCCGACCCGCCGCGCCGCTGCAGGCCGGGCAGGGCGCTGTGCAGCGTGCCGCTCAAGGTGTGCAGTTGCACCACGCCCTGCGCGTCCGCCGGCAGCCGCAGCGTAATGTCGCCCGAGACGGTGCTGATGCGGTACGCGCCGGTCGCCCGGTGGCTCTCGATGTATAGGTCGCCACTGGCCGACGAGGCGTTCAGCCCTGGCAGCGCGCTGTCGGCCACCACCACCTCGCCCGACACCGTCTCGAGCAGCAGCGCCTTCTCCAGCGTCAGGCGCGCGGCGTGGATCTCGCCGCTGACGGTCTTGAGCTGCACCGTCCCGCCCAAGTCCGCCACGTCCAGCGGGCCGGAGACGCTTCCCAGGTCGAGCTCGCCGTGCACGTTAGCCACGTAGGCCGCGCCGGACACATACGCCACGTCCACCGAAGCGGCGCGGGGCAGGCGCACGGTGTAATCCACCTGGCACGGCTCGCTGTGCCGGCGGCCCAACAGCCGGCTGACGATGTCGTCGTCATAGCGGGTGGCCACGCGCACCGCGCCGTCGGCCGCCTGCTCAATCTCGATCTCGGTTTGGTCGAAGCCACGGCCGGGGTGCTTGACGGCCGTGACCGTCAGCGTGTCGCCGTCGCCGCCCTGTATGTCGATCTGGCCGCTGACGTTCAACAGCGTCAGGCGGGCCGGCCTGGTCATAGTAAAGCTGCGTTCGATCAGACTGGGGGATGTCATACCAATCTCCTTACGCGTGCTAACGCGTCGTGGGCCAATTTAGTCGGCGGCTGCCACTGCGCCGGCCGCACCCGCCGCGCCGGCCA
>JBBRZY010000823.1:0-2447 GCA_038252885.1 Anaerolineales bacterium
ATGCAGGCTATTGTCTACACCCGCCATGGGCCGCCCAGCGGTCTGTGCAGAGCGGGCACACCGAGGGGAAAGGGCTGATCAAGGTCCAGCCGGCCTAGCCGGCTGCCGTCACGACCGCTGCTGGATCAGGCTGACAAGCGTGGGGGCAATCTTATTCAGCGACAGCACATGATCGACCGCGCCCAGGTCAACCGCGACCTTGGGCATGCCAAAGACCACGCTCGAAGCTTCGTCTTGGGCGATGGTCAGCCCGCCTTGTTCGTGCAGCGCCAGCAACCCCGCTGCCCCGTCATCGCCCATGCCTGTCAGCAGCACGCCAATCGCGTCAGCCCCGTAGACCTTGGCCACCGAGCGCAGCAGCACCGTGGCCGACGGCCGCACATGACTGACCGGCGGCGGCTGGCTCAACCCGATCTGATCCACTCCGGTCACCACCAGGTGGCGTTCGTCGGGCGCAAAGTAAACTGTGCCGGGCATCAGCGTGCCACCCACTTGCGCAATTTCGAGCGGCAAAGCGCTCTCACGCTGCAGCCAGGTGAGCAGCCCCGGCAAGAAGCCGCCAGCAACGCCTCGGCGTAGTGCGGCAACTCGTCGCTGGTAACACCTGCCCTGGCGGGCGGTGCCAGGGAGAACGGCAATTGACCATTCATGGCCGATTTCAACCGAAAACAAGGCGACGCGCATGGGGCAGTGTGCGTTTGCCAACGACTCACGCCGGCGCCAATTTGCAGACTGGACTGAACGCAATCCACACCCAGGCGTCACCATAGATTGCCTGCGGTTGCTCCCGCGCGGTCAGGTGCGCTTCTTTCTTGAAAACAAACGTCCACCGTTCGTCCAACTGACACTCGGTCAAGTGCAGGTTGCGAAAGAAGTAGTTCATCAGACCGCCGCCATGCTGGCCCCAGAGCGGCCACTATCGCGCGCGCGTTGGCGCGGGTGAGCGCGTTGCCCGCGACCACCGCAGACGCCTAGGCCGCACCACCCTCAAGCGGATCGAAGCGCTCGACCACGCCGTCTAGCGCGCGAACAGAACGCTGCCGCCCGGTCGGAACGACGGGGGCTCAGTTCGATTGGGGATGCGGAGCGAAGGGCTACGCGGCGAACGGGCGCAGACCAGCCTGGGCCAGCAGCAGTGCGTCGAGGTGGTCGAGGCCCTCAATCACCGAGTCGCCCAAGTAGAGGCCGGGGACGCGCGCCCGCCACTCGGGCGTGTGCGTAAAGATATAACCGCCAAAGGCTACCAGCGGCGTGCCGGTGGCGGCCGCCTCTGGCAAATAGGCCGGCCAGTCGGCCAGGGCGGCGGCGGCGGTTTCCGTCATGGCCACCAGCACAATCGCCAGCGGATGCACTTCGCGCGCAAAGCGGGCCAGGTCGGCCAGCGGCAGGGTCTGCCCCAGATAGGCCACCGGCCAGCGCCGGCGGCGCAGCAGCACGCCCAGTGTGATCAGACTGCCTTCGTGCAACTCGCCGGGGGCGCAGGCCAACACCACCGGCCGCGCGCTGGGGTAGACCGGTGGCCCGCTCAACATCCACAGCAGCATGCGGTGCCGCAGATAGTTGGTCGCCAGGTGCTCGGTGGCCACGTTCACCTCGCCCGCCTGCCAGCCGCGCCCCAGGTCATCCAGCACCGGATAAATCACATGCTCAATCAGTTGCTCGGGCGGGTAGTGCGGCACCGCCGTATTAAGCAGCGCATCGGCTTGCGGCAAGTCATGCGCCTGCAGCGCCGCCAGCAGTTGCGCCCGGATCGCATCCAGGCCAGGGCCGGCCGCACCCAGCGCCACCGGCTCGGCGGCGGTCCACTCCGGCGGCGGGCTGCTGGCTTCTTGATGCCGGAGCGCAAGGATGGCCTGCGACACCTGCATCCCTTGGTCGAGTTGGGCCTTGACCCAGCGCAGCCGGGCCACCTCGCGCTCGGAATACAAACGCTGGCGGCCGGCGGTGCGGGTGGTGGACGGGAACTCATAGCGGCGCTCCCACCCGCGCAGCGTGGCAACCGGCACGCCGGTCATGCGCGCCACGAGGCCGATGTTGTACAGCGGCGTCGTGTCAGTCGGCGACATAGGGCCGGAGCCAAATAGGGTGGTCAGTGGGCAAGTGGGGCAAATTAGATGTCATTTGGCACATTATCGGTCGGATGGGCTGTTACTTCAAGCACAATCATAAAAGCTGTACGAATATTATACAATAGTTATACAAAACATTGACAATAGCTTTACAAGTTGGTATAGTTGCCCTACTTGAGCGGTGCGGCGGGCAGTGGCCCGCGCACACATGACGAGGAGACAACATGCCCACAGCGATTGTGATTGGGGCCGGCATTGGCGGTTTGGCGGCGGCGGCGCGGCTGGCGCGGGCCGGCTACCGCGTGACGGTGTTGGAGAAGGGCGCGCAGCCCGGCGGCCGGGCCAGCTATATTGAACAGGACGGCTATCGCTTCGACA
>JBBRZY010000824.1:0-2438 GCA_038252885.1 Anaerolineales bacterium
GCGACGACCACAGCGGTCGGTGGGGGCGTGGCGCTGGCGGGCGTGATGGGCTGGGTCGGCGGCAGGTGCGTGGCTACAACCGTGGCTGGGGGCAGCGCGGGCGTGGGCGTGGCCTGACACGCAGCCAGGCTTACCGCCACTACCGCCAACCAGACGCGCCGCCACCAGGCCCACGCCATGCGCCGGCCCGGCTAGCCCGCTAACGCCGTGGCGATCAGGCCGTGCAGCAGCGTCGTCGCCACGGGGTCTGCGCCGGGCGCGTCGCGCAGCACGCGGAATGTGCTGACCGTGAACTGGCCCGCGCCAGTCGGGAGGGTGGCGATTAGCGCCGCCGGCTTGTGGAGCCAGGCCACCACCAACCCGGCGGCCACGCGGGGCGCAAAGTCCAGCGGCTGGAGGCCGACCACCACATATTCGGGGATCACGCGGTCGAAGCTGTGGTCGAGCAGCGGGCCGCCGGGCAGCGCGCTGAACTGCCGGTCGCGGCGCACCCAGGAGAGCGCCAGCGCCCAGTCGCCGGCCCAAACAGTGCCGGCGCGGGCCACCAGCCGCACGCCATCGAGCGTGTCGGCCAGCACGCCCGGCGTGTCGGCCAGCAGCACCAGCCGCGCCCCGGCCCGCACCGCCGCGCGTAAGGGCGGCGTCAGATGCTGCGCCACGAGCACACGCGCCTCGGCGGGTTTGTCGCTGACAAGGTAGCCCAGGCCGCGCAAATGCTCGGCCAGCGCCGGGCTGTCGGCCCACACGGTCACCGTGGGCTGGGCCGGGCGCGGCAGCAGCGAGAGATCGAGGTAGCTCCGCGCCACCACGCGCCCGTCGCGCGCCTGCACTTCCAGTTCCAGGCGCTGAACGGTGGCCGCCGTGACGGCGGGGGCGGCAAGGCGCAGGGTGTGCGCGGCCAGCACTTCGCCGCCCTGCATGGTCGGCAGCGGATGCGTGCCGCTTGCACCCAGGCCATGCCAAACCAGCGTCGCGCCGGTGAGCGTCGGCCCCGCGCCGTGCGACACGCTGAGCTCGAGCTCGATGGCCTCGCCGGCCCAGTAGGCCGTGCGCGTCCAGGTGGGGATGATGACTAGATCGGCGTTGAGGTCGGCCAGGCGGTCGAAGAAAGCCTTGGGCTGGCGCTTGAAGTCGAGCAGACCGTTGCACTCCCAATGCAGATCGGTGAACTCGGTAACCACGTAGCCCACGATGCTGGGCTGCCGGCGCATGACCTCGATCTGGTACTTCAGCGCGGCGTACTGGTGCCACTGGCCGGCGGCGATGAAAGCATCCCAACTGCCGAAGACCGCGCCCAGGTCGAAGCGCCGAAAGCGGTCTTGCACGCCGTGCGGATACATGATGCCCTCGCCCCACTCCAGGCCGGTTTCGAACCACCACGGCTCGCGGCCGGCGGCAGTCAGCAGCCCGTTGGCATCGGGCAGGCCCCAGTTGCCAAACTCGGACACTAGCAGCGGCTCGCGGCCGGTGCGGGTGGTGTCGCCATAGGGGCTGTAGGTCCAGTCGGGGCGCGCGGCGAACTTCTCGACAAACGTATCCCAGCGCGCGCGGTGCTCGGGCAGCGCGGCGTAATAATGAAAGTCGTCCAGGTCGCTTTCCAGGTGGAAGTTTGGCTCACAGGCGGAGTTGTCGACCACTAGCCGCGTGGGGTCGAGCGCCTTCATCCAATGGAAAGTGGCTTTGAGCCAGGCGCGGTGGCTGACGTCATCCTTCAGGTCTAGCCCCCAGCCCTCGTTGATGATGGTCCAGATGATGATGCTGGGGTGATGGCCGTCGCGCGCCAGCATGCCGGTTAGAGTGGCGGTGGCGCGCTCGGCCACTGCCGGGGTGAAATGCTTCCAGTTGGGCAACTCGGCCCAGATGAGCACGCCCAGCCGGTCGGCCGCGTCGAGGTAGGCCGGGTCGGCCACCTTGATGTGGCAGCGCAGGCAGTTGAGCCCCATGGCCTTGGCCTTGCGCATTTCGTCTTCGAGGTAGGCGACCGACGGCGTGGTGTAGAACGTCTCGGGATAGTAGTTCTGGTCCAGCGCGCCACGCAGGTACAGGCGTTCGCCGTTCAGGTACAGCGCGCCGTCGCGCGCGGCGATGGTGCGAAAGCCAAAGCTCTGCGCGACCTCGTCTTGCACCGCTTGGCCCTGCCACAAGGCGGCCTCCAGCCGGTAGAGGTGCGGCGCGTCGGGCGACCACCACTGCGGGCTGGGCACCGTCAGCGACACCACCACTTCGGCCTCGCCGAAGCCCAGCAACTCCATGGTCTTCGCCACGACGGTGCCGGCCGCGTCGCGCACGCTCACTTCAACGCGTTGCCCGGCGACCACCGGGGCCGCCAGCGGCAGGCGCGCCGTGACGCGGCCGGCTTCCGGCGTGACCATCAGCGTGAGGGCTTGAAAATGCACGGGCGCGCGGCGCTCTAACCACACACTCTGCCACAGCCCACC
>JBBRZY010000825.1:0-2432 GCA_038252885.1 Anaerolineales bacterium
ATAGGCGGTCGTGTCTTTGTCGTCGTGCAGTGGGGCGCGGCGGTCCCAGGCAGATTGCAAGCGTTGTGCTTCGGTCATGGTATGGTTGTAACGTATTCCCGCGCCGCAAGCAACCGCCGCCGCACGGGTATAATGAACTGCCTGCCCCGCCCAACGCGCCCGCCGTCAGCGCTCACACCCCAACCGAGCGCCAACCAGTCCGCTCACCCGCAGTACAATATCGCCATGAATACTCTTCGGTTGAGCCTCATTGCCTTAGTCTGGGCCGCCCTCGCCTGCAGCCCCGTCACCCCGGCCGCCACGCCCACCCCAGTGGAGCAGGGCGAGACCCCCGTCCCGGCTGCCGCCACCGCCACCAGTGGGCCGCCGACCGACACGCCGCTCCCCATCCCGCCAACTGCCGGGCCGGCCACGGACCTCCGGCTCGTGATCGCCGCCCCAGACCACACCGCCTATTTGGCCGATCTCAACGGCAACACCTATCCCACCACCGACGCGCAAGAGGCGCTGTACGTGTTCACCACCGCCTTCAATACCAATTTGGGCGAGGCCGGCCACGCCTACAACGTCAGCTCGGCCGGCGTCTTCCAGCTCGACGTCGCCCAAGATGTCTTTCAGGGCTTCGCTGCCTACGTGGGGCCGGCGGCGCCCAACGGCCTGCTGGCCTGGGATAGCTACAGCCTCGACGAGAACAGCCCGGGGGTGCTCGGGCAGATTCACGTGAGCAGTCCGGACGGCGGCGATCAGCGCGTGGCCTACGAAGAGACCAACCAGCAAAGCGCGCTGCGCGTCTGGCGCTGGGCGGCCGATGGGCAGCACTTGTTCTTCAGCAAGGAGCCGCTCGGCCTGGGCGGCTACATCCCGTTTGACGGGATCACCAATATCTGGTTGCTCGACCTCAGCGACGGCAGCGTGCAAAAACTGGCGTCGGTGTTGTCCGGCCTCATCTGCATTGACGACCTATCGGCGAATTGGATCATCATGGCCCACCATTGCACTGCGGGCCTGGCGAGCGTGGAAGCGCTGGGCCAGGGACCCTTGGCGGCGGTGGCGCCCCCGCCCGAAGCGGCGGCGGCGGGCTTGATCGGCGATGTGCGCCTCAGCCCGGATGAGATTTACGTGGCCTTTGCGCTGGCGCTGGGCAGCCCCGAGGCCGAGCAGGGCTGGGTGGCCGTCAGCGACGGCGGCGGCCAGACCGCGCACCTCGTGGCGACGTCTGACCCCGGCGAGTATTTTCATGTGGTGCAGTGGCTCGACGCCCACACGCTGCTGCTGCAAAGCGTCGGCGCAGTCCCCGGCGTCTACCGGGCGGCGGCCGATGGCAGCGGCGCCGTGCGCCTGGGCGACGGCTGGCTGCTGGGCGTCATCGACAACTTACCCGGTCAGCCCTAAGCGCGGCGCACTCGGCTTAAACCAAAAGCGGGGTCAGGCGCGCCTGACCCCGCTTTTATTGTCTCCCGGCCGGCGGCTACTGCTGCTCTTGCAGGCTTATCAGCCGCTCGTACTCCGCCAGGTCGTTAGGGTTGGCCATTCGGTTGCCGTTGATGAACATAGTCGGCGTGCCGCTCACGCCCATCTGCGCCACCAGCACGGCGTCAGCGTCCACTTCGGCCCCATGCCGGCCGCTGTCGAGGCACGGCTCGAACGTGGTCGCGTCCAGGCTCATGCTGGCCGCCAGCGCCTTCAAGCGCCGCACAGTGAACGCCCCATTCGCCTCGCTCGCGCCCTGGTTGGCGAACAGCAGGTTGTGAAAGTTCCAAAACTGGCCCTGGTCGGCGGCGCACTCACTGGCCAGGGCGGCGTCGCGCGACTCGCGCCCGCCCCTAATTTGGTCAATGATCAAATAGTGGTGGTATTCCAGCCGCGCCCGGCCGGTGTCGACAAACTGGGCGATGACCTGGTCCTCCACGCCCTGCGCCAGCCCGCGGCACGCCGGACACTGGAAGTCAGAGAACAGCAGCAGCGTCACCTTGGCGTCGGGCGAGCCGAGCGTCTTGCCGTTGGCCTGGCTGAACACCCGCGTCGGCACCGGCGTGATCGCGCCAATCGGCTTGGCACCCTGATAGATCAGGTAGGCCGTGACCGCCAGCGCCAGCACCACGATGACGCCGATCAGGGCGAGGGTCCGTTGCCGCGTTTGGTCCTGGCGTTTGCGGCGCAGTTGTTCGCGTTTGCTCATCAGTGTGTCCCTCAACTCTCTCCGGTCGGTATCGACCGCTGCCGGTGATTGTACCTGATCCGGCGGGGAGTATTTCAGATGGGGGGCAAAAACCTCCGGCCCGGCGGTGTCAGCGCTCGGCGCTGGGTCAGGCTCATCCGCGCGCCTCGCCGCCGGGGTGTTTGACTGACCGGCGCGCCCATCCCTGCCGCCAGCGGGTTTACACGCCCATTCGGGCCGCTGCCGTTTTGGGCCAGCCAGAAATTTTTACCAG
>JBBRZY010000826.1:0-2429 GCA_038252885.1 Anaerolineales bacterium
GCCTCAGTGTCGGTCAGCTCGCGCGCGGCGTCCACAATCTTGCGCAGCAGCTTGCCCAGGTCCAGTGTAGAGGCCAGGCTGTGGCTGATTTCCATCAGCCGTTCAAGGCGCTTGACCAGCACCGGGTAGTTGAGCTCAGCCGTGCCGGCCGGGCGGCTAGCGGCCATATTGAATTCCATCCGTCGGGGCGGTGGGTAAGAAGTGGTGTGGTGGTTCCGGCTTCACAATCGCTCGCCTGCTCGCATGATTTGGGTGGAACCCGGTCAACGCCCTGTGCGGCGCGGGCGCTACTGGTCGCGAGTTTAGCACAGGAGCCTCCGTTAGGGTAATGCCGTTGGCGCTATAATCGGGCTCATGCGTTTGGCTATGCTGTCGTATCATACCTGTCCCCTAGCGACGTTAGGCGGCAAAGACACCGGGGGCATGAACGTCTATGTTCGAGATCTCTCGCGCGAGTTGGGGCGCCGCGGCCTCCAGCTCGATGTGTTTACGCGCTCGCAAGATCAGCACCAGCCGCACGTCAAAGAAGACCTGGGCTATGGCAACCGCGTGATCCACATTCCGGCCGGGCCGGAAGTGCCGCTGTCTAAAGACATCCTCTACACCCATGTGCCCGAGTTCGTCGGCGGCGTGCGCGAGTTCGCCCGCGCCCAGAACGTCACCTACGACTTGATCCATAGCCACTATTGGCTATCAGGTGTGGCGGCGCGCAGCCTGCGGGCCGCCTGGGGTGCGCCCTTCGTGCAGATGTTTCACACCCTCGGCCACATGAAGAACCGTGTGGCCCAGTCGCCCACCGAGCGCGAAGGCGATCTGCGCATCCGCGTCGAGACCCAACTGCTGCGCGACGCGAATCGCATTATTGCCGCCACGCCGGCCGAGTTGGCCCAGTTGCAGTGGCTGTACCGGGCCGACATCAGCCGCGTCACCGTCATCCCGCCGGGGGTGGACCTGGGCCACTTCTACCCGCGCCCCGCCGCCGAGGCCCGCGCCCGCTTGGGCATGGACCCGGCCACGCACCTGCTGCTGTTCGTGGGCCGCATTGAGCCGCTCAAAGGCATCGAGACGCTGTTTCAGGCCGTGGCTCGTCTGCGCGACCGGGGCGTGTGTGACCATCACCGCACCCGCGTGGCCGTGGTGGGCGGCAGCCCCGACGCCGATGACTCGGCCGGCGACCTGAGCCCTGAGATGGCCCGCCTCAAGGCCCTGCGCGAAGAACTCAACATCGCCGACCTCGTGACGTTCCTGGGCGCGCAGGACCAAGATGCGCTGCCCGACTACTATGCAGCGGCCGAGGCCGTCATCATGCCCTCGCACTACGAGTCCTTCGGCATGGTGGCCTTGGAGGCGATGGCTTGCGGCACGCCCGTCATCGCCTCGGAGGTCGGCGGTCTGGCCTACCTTGTACGCGACGGCGAAACCGGCTTCCATGTGCCAGACCGCGACCCCGAGACTCTGGCTGACCGCATGTGTTCCATCCTCACCAACCCGGCCCTGCGCCAGAGCTTAGGGGAGCAGGCCGCCCGCCACGCCCAGGGCTACTCGTGGACCCTGATCGCCGAGCGCATCCTCGAGGTCTACGATCAGGTGCTCGACCCGCGCCGCCGGCCGCAGTCAGCCCAGCCGCTGCCCGCCGCCTAAGACGTCCGCAATCCTAATACGCAAGCGGGGCCGGTCAGCATTTTGCCAACCGGCCCCGCTTTTGCTATAGGTTGCCAGACCGCCGCGCTACCGGCGGTGGCCGTTCACATAGCTGTCGTTCAGCGCGAATAGCGCGCAGCGATACGACACAAACGATGTCAACTCCACCAGTTTCTTCTCGCGCGCGTCTTTACGCACCCACAGGTCGAGCGCGGTGGCGCGGGTGCCGCACTTGTCCAGCAGGTCTTTCACCACTACGGGCTCGGTGCCCACCCAGCGGCTGATCTGCTGGACGATGTGGCGCTTGTGCTTGCGGATGTAATTGTCGGCCCGCACATAGTCGCGCTCGCGTCCGCGCGGGTCGCGCGCCGCCGGCGCCTTCCAAAACAGCTCGCCCAGGTCGCGGTCAATATAGCCCGTGGCCCGCGCGCGGTACTTGGTGGTGCGCGCCCCTAAGAACTTCGCCAGCGTCAGCTTGTACTCGTGCAGCGGTTCCCATAGCACCGGGCGCTGGTCGATCACCGGCTCCGTCCGTCGCAGCTCTTTGACAATCTGCTCCACAAACTCCAGCTTGCGCAGCGCGCCGGGGTACAGCCGGTAGACCCGCCGCCAGTTGTAATCCGGCTGGAGCCACACACTGAACGTCTCGGCAAAGTCGTCGTCCGGGTGCTTCTGCGCGTAGTGGTCGCCGTTGGGGTTGACGTAGTCGCGGCTCCACGGGTTGGCGCGCTGGACGTAGCGGTTGGTCACTGGGTATGTGGTGAAGTAATTGCCGCGCACGTTGAACA
>JBBRZY010000827.1:0-2428 GCA_038252885.1 Anaerolineales bacterium
CACCCAGCCCTTCTCTCCCAACCGCCTCGCTGCTACGCCTTGAAGTAGTCCTTGGGGAACGGCTGCACCGTCGGCAGCGTGTCGCGCACCGCCAGGCCGTAGACGTCCGCGCCGGGGTAGTACAGGATGCCGTGGCTGCGGGCCATCACCCAGCCGTCGTAGTCGCTGGTGATGATCTTCTCGGCCGTTGGCCGGCCCCAGATGTCGCGCACCTCGGCCACCGGCTGGCCCTTGTGCACCAGGTCGCCCGGCTGCAGCAGGTGCTGGATGATACACGGGGCCGTGGTGCGCGGCGTGCCCATCCGGCGGCAAGCGAAGCCGGGGTCTGGGTTGGCGATGCCCACAATCCCCTCGCGCTCGCCCGGCAGCATCTTGGCCCACCGCAGGACGTTGCGCAGCCCCGCCGTCGCCGCCCGCACAATGGCCGGGTCGGGCATGTGGCCGGTGCCCAATTCCATCGTCAGCGCCGGGATGCGCAGCAGGTTGGTGGCCGCCGCCGTGGTTGAGCGTTCCAGCTTGCGCGCCAGGTACTTCTTAGGCGGCAGCTCCTGCACGATGGCGTGCCCATAGGCGGCGCACATCTCGGCCAACTGTGCGTCCACCTTGCTGGCCGCCGCCCGCTCGATCTTGCGCTCGGCCGCGCTGCCGTCGGTGCGGTAAAACACGCGGTCACGGAACACAAACGACACCGAGCCGGTCCAGGCGTTGTGCAGGTCCACCAGCCCGTCACAGTTGCCGCGCATGGCCTCGAACAGCCGCGCATAGGTCAACTCTAGCGACGAGGGCGGGTCTTCATCTGGGTCGGGCTGGGCCGGCTGTGGCTTGCCGTTCGGCCACAGCCGGTTCGGGTCGGTGTCTTGGTAGTAGGCCTGCCGTTGCATGCTGCGCAGCCCGGCCGGGTTGAGGGCGGGCAGGGCGATCACCGTGCCGTGCAGACTCTTAGCCAGGGCCGGCGTCAGCAGTTGGTGGATAACCTGTATCCCGGCGTGCTCTGGCCCGTGGATGCCGGCCACCACCCAGAACACCGGCCCCTTGGGGTCGCCCTGGGCGATGATGACCGGCATGGCCTCGCGCCCGCCGACCGGGTGCTCCAGCATCGCAAACTCGCCGTATGTGATGCGCCCGGCTTTGGCCGTGGCAGTGCCTAGCTTGATGGGCATACTTGCTCCTTATGTGACTAACGACTTTGCGCCGCCGTCGCAAACGCGCCGCGCACCACGCGCGTCACTGCGTCCAGCCCGCGCTCCACGTCGCGCGTGTCAATGTACTCATCCGGCCGGTGGCTGTGGCCGCCGCGCGTCAGCCCCACGCACACGCACGCCAGCCCGCGGCTGAGCGGCACGTTCGCGTCGGTCGAGCCGGTCTCGAAGCTGTAGCCGGTCACCCCGGCCGCCTCCATCGCCCGCGTCGTCGCCTGCACCAGCGGATGCTCACGCAGGATCGCGCCGCCCGGCCGGTCGCCGATGACCGTGGCCGCTACGCGCACCTCGGCCGTGTTGCACCCGGCCACCAGCCCCTGCACCCGCGCCACCAGCGCCGCCAGCGCGGCCAGCGACTCGGAGCGCAGGTCCAGGTCGAAGCTGGCCTCGCGCGCGATGGTGTTGATGCTGGTGCCGCCGCTGATATTGCCGATGTTGTAGGTGGTCTTGGGTGCAAACGGCACGGTCAGGTCGGCGATCTCAGCGCCCAGCCGCATCAGGCTGTGAATGGCCGAAGCCCGCCCGAAGTGCAGCCAGCTATGCCCGCCCTCAGCCTGGGCCGTCACCCGCAGCCGCCGCACGGCGATGGCCGAGTGGTAGATGTGGCCCAGCGCCATGCCCTCCAGCACCACCGTGGCCTGCACCACGCCGCCCAGCCGGTCCATCACCCGCCGCATCCCGCGCAGGTCGCCCAGCCCCTCCTCGCCCACGTTGGCCGCCACCCACAGGTCGCCCGGCAGCGCTTCGTCGGCCAACGCCCAGAGCACGCCGAACAAGCCCGCCACCCCCAGGCTGTTGTCGCCGATGCTCGGCCCAGTAATCCGGTCGGCCGTCCGCACCAGCGTCAACGGCGTCCCAGCCGGGAACACCGTATCAGTATGCGCGGTCACCAGCACCGGCGCGGCCCGGCCGCCTCCCGGCCGCCGCGCGAACACGTTGCCCAGGTCGTCCACCGACACGTCCGCCAGCCCCTCCGCCACGAACCGGTCGCGCACGAACGCCGCCACCGCCCCCTCGGCGAACGTCGGCGACGGAATCTGCTGGACTTCACAGGCCAGGTCGAGTAAGCGGGTGATAAGGTCATCGGGCATAGGCTCTCCAGCTCAACGCACTCCGGTCTAAATCTGACCATGCAACTCATCCTCAGCACTTGCTTTGCGCATGGGCACCCCTTTCCCGCTTCAGGGGAAAGGGGCCGGGGGATAGAGGGCGACCAGCACTCCCTCAAA
>JBBRZY010000828.1:0-2390 GCA_038252885.1 Anaerolineales bacterium
CTGGCGGATGGTTGGGCCAAACTGCACCTCGCCACTGACGCCGTCGAGCACATAGTGGCGGTCGCCTGGGCCAGAGCCGGCGAATGACTCCACCGGCGTCCACGGAATGTAATCGCCAACTTCATTCTGCACCTCGACCGCCTCGCCTTCCTGGCTGGTGAGGATGGGCGTGTTGCTGATGCGGAAGATTTGGGCTGGCGCGCCGTCGCTGCGGCCCAGGTACTCGTTCTTCACCAGCGTTGAGTGCGTGGCCCAGGCCGTGCCGCCGATGCTGGTGGCCTTGATCGTGTTGATGCGGGGCGAGGCCGAATAGGTGGTCTGCTTGGGGCGCGTGGCGATCAGGCGCACGCGCAGCCAATAGGCCCGCTGTTTCGAGAGCGTGCGCACGGCCATCTCGCGCGGCAGGTGCAGGATGACGGTCCCGGCCTGGTTTAGCCCGCCGGTTTCGTCGCGCTCCAGTTCGGCCCGCACCCAGGTCTTGACGTCGCCGCACCACACTTCCCACACAATCGGCGGGTCTTTGGGGTCCACGCCGATGCCCTCCACGCGGCAGTCAATCGCCAGCGCCAGCGTGTTCTGGCTCAGGTTCTCGGCGAAGCCAAAGTACAGCGCGTCGCCCGGCGACGGCCGGCGCTGGAAGGCGTCGAACAACTCCGAGGCCAGGTCGAGGCGTGGCGTCTGGTCCACAAAGCTCGCCTCGTCCGACGAGGTCCAGACGTAGCGTAGGGTGGGGGGGCTGACCAGCAAATCTTCATCGCTGGTGAAGGTGATGGCGGCCTGGTCACCGGTGCGCACTGTAGCCACCTCGGTGCCGCGCGGGATGGTCACCTGGCCCGCCTGCGGGGCCGACAGCCAATAGGTGATCGGCGCACGGGCCGGCGTCGCCCCTTGCAGCCGCATCCCAATCAAATCCATAAACCGAATGTAGTTCTTCTCCGGCACCCGATTCAGTCGGTAGAGCAGCAGGTCAGTCATCCACGCGAACAACTCGATCATCGTCACGCCTGGGTCCGACACATTGTGGTCGGTCCATTCCGGCGTGTAGCGTGGGATCATGGCCTTCGCTTCGTTGACGATGTCCTGAAAACGGCGGTCGTCGAGGCGGGGTTCAGGGAGTGGCATGAATAACTCGTTGTCTTTCGCTAGTTATACGATCGCTGCTGCGGCGGCGCCCCGGCCCTCGGTCGCGGCCTGGCGCGCCGCAATCCAGTCCACCACCAGCGCTTCCAGCACATCCAGCGGCACCGCGCCGCTGCCCAGCACCACCGTGTGAAAGGCGCGCACATCGAACTGGCTGCCCAGCGCTTGCTCGGCCTGTGCCCGCAGCGCGCGGATCTTCAACTCGCCGATCTTGTAGGCCAGCGCTTGCCCCGGCCAAGCGATGTAGCGGTCAACCTCGTTGGTGATATTCAGCAGCGTGGACGAGGTGTTGTCGGCCATGTAGTCAATCGCCCGCTGGCGCGCCCAGCCCAGCGCGTGCAGCCCGGTATCCACCACCAGCCGGCAGGCGCGCCACATCTCGTAGCTCAGGCGGCCAAAGTCGCTGTACGGGTCAGTGTAGAACCCAACCTCCAGCCCCAGCCGTTCGGAGTATAAGGCCCAACCCTCGATGTAGGCCGTGAAGCCGCTGAAGCGCCGAAACTTGGGCAACTCGCCCAGCTCTTGCTGCAGCGCGATTTGCAGATGATGCCCCGGCACCGCCTCGTGCAGCGACAGCGCCTCAATCTCATACAGCGGGCGGCTGGGCAGGTCGGTCAGGTTGACGTAGTACATGCCCGCCCGCGTGCCGTCGCCCGACCCTGGCTGATAGTAGGCCGTCGTGTTGCCTTCGGCCGCGTAGTCGGGGATGGCGCGGAGGCCGTAGGGCAGGCGCGGCAGAAACTCAAACAGCCGTGGCAATTCGCCGTCCATGCGCTTGAGGACGTAGGCCGTCTCCTTGAGTAGCGCGTCGCCGGTCGTGACGTAAAAGCGTGGGTCAGTTCGCAGGAACGTAATAAACTCTTTCAACCCGCCTTTGAAGCCGGTGCGCCCGATCAGCGCTTCCATCTCGGCCCGGATGCGCGCCACCTCGTCCAGCCCGGTCGCGTGCACGCCCTCCGCCGTCAGCTCCAGCGAAGTGTAATACTTGATGCGGTGCTCGTAAAACGCCGCGCCGTAGGGTAGGTTGGCCGCCGCCGTATCCTCGCGGGCAGCGGGCAAATATTCCGACCGCAAGAACGCGTCCAGCGCCCGGTAGCCGGGAATGACTGACGTCGCAATCGCGCTCGTGCTGGCCGCCACCAGCGCCGCCCGGTCGGCCTCCGGCACCGTCGCCGGAAACTGCGCCAAGGGCTGGTACAGCACGCTCTGCTCCGGCGTCGCCACCACGTGCGTCGTCACGGCGTCGGGCA
>JBBRZY010000829.1:0-2386 GCA_038252885.1 Anaerolineales bacterium
CGACGGCGGCCAGTCGCTGGCGGCCCGGCCCCAGGCCCCCGGCGGCGCGCTGCGCTTCATCCTGGAGCAGCGCCAGCCGCTGCTGCTCAACGGCAGCATCGCCCGCCAGTTGACCTCGCGCGGCCTCACCTACCAGCCCGTGCTGGCCGGGGCCGCCGCGCCGCAGTCGTTCTTGGGCGTGCCGCTCGTCACCGGCTCGCACGTCATCGGCGCGCTGGTGGTCGAAGACCAAAACCAGGTCGGCAAGTTTGGGCCGAGCCAGGAGACCATCCTCACCACCGTGGCCGGGCCGATCGCCGCCGCCGTCGAGAACGTGCTGCTCCAGACCGAGCGCACCGCCCAGGCGCGCGAGATCGAGGAGCGCGCTACCCAGTTGGCCCTGGTCAACCGGCTCTCGGTCGGGCTGATCGGTGCGCTGGCCCCTGAACAAATCCTGCAACTGACGCTCGACACCCTGCGCGCGACGCTGGGTGTGGCCCACGCCGCCGCGCTGCTGCCCGTCCCTGGCGCGACCGAGCGCTGGGCCGTGGTGCGGCCCACCGGCGAGCTGGTCGCCACCGTTTCACTCGCCACACCCGCCGCGCTGCTGGCGCAACTGGCCGGTGCGGGGCACGCGCTGGCTGTGGCCGACCTCTCGTCCGCCGACAATCCCGCCGCCGCCGAGTTGGGCTGGCTGGCCGCCGCCCCACGCGCCGGGCTGCTGCTGCCCATTAAGCTGGGTGGCAGTGACACCCTCGCCGGCCTCGTGGCGCTGGCCGAAGACACCCCCGGCTCGTTCGCGGCCCGCGCCGTCGAACTGGCCGTCACTTGCGTGAACCAGGCCGCCATCGCGCTCGAAAACAGCCGCTTGTACACATCGGCCCGCACCGTCCAGACCGCTGTGGACGAACAGGCCGTGCAGTTTGCCCTGTTGGCCACCGTGCAGCAGCACATCACCGCCGCCGCCGATGTCGAGAGCGTAGCCGCCACCGCCCTGGCCGAGTTGCCCCGCCTGGCCCCGTTCGACAGCGCCACGCTCTGGGTGCGCGACGCCGCCAACCCAACCACTACCCTGCGCGCGTTGGCCGCCAAGGGCAACCAGCGCCAGGGCCAAACCCTCCAACTGGCCGAGCAGCCCGTCTTCGCCGAAGTGCTCGCCACCGGCGCCGTCCGCGTCCCCGACACCCAGGTCGACGCCCGCTTCCGCGCCAACGGCGAGGACGCGACCCGTTCATGGTTGGGCGTGGCGCTTGGCCACGGCGACACCGCGTCCGGCGTACTGGTGCTGGAAAAAGCCGAGCCGCACTTCTATCAGCCCGCGCACGTCACGGCGCTGCAAGCCGTCGCCGGCCCGTTGGCGGTGCGGTTGGGGCAGACCCTCCAAGCGGCGGCGGCCTCGGCCCAACGCAGTCAGGTCGAAGCCGAAGCGCAGACGCAGCGCCACCAGATCGAGGCCGAGGCCCAGCGTCTGAACAGCCTCCAGCGCGTCACCCGCGCCGCCTTCCAAACTCTCGACCTGCACACCGTGCTGCGCAGCACGCTCACCGAACTGGTGGCCGCGCTCCCGGCCAACCAGGCCGCCGCGCTGTTGTTCGCCGACGCCGCCGGCCCCGTTCTGGTGCAGTACCCGGCTCAAAATACCGCCGCGCCGCTGCCCGCCACCGGCCACCCGCTTCTCACCAAGCTGCAGGCCGAGGGTACGCCCGCGCCGGTCGTCGTCAACGACCCGGCCGCCGAAGGCTACCCTCCCGAAACACTGGCCTGGATCGGCGCGCCGCCGCAAGCCGCGCTGCTCCTGCCGATCATGGCCGGGGACGAGTGGCTGGGCGTCATCGGCCTGGGCGCGAGCACCCGCGCCGCCTTCACGCCCACGACCGTGGCGCTGGGTCAAAGCCTGGCGCAGCCGGTAGGCCTGGCCGTGCAGAACGCGCGTGCCCATCACGCGGTCGAGCATGACTTGCAAGTGCAATTGCTGCTCAACACCTTCGGCCCGGCCTTCGCCGCCGTGCGCGACCTCGACCAACTGGCCGGGGCCCTCGCCGCCGTCGTGCCGCCGGCCTTTGCGACCGACACCTTCTACCTGGCGCTCTACGCCGCCGAGCGCGGCGAGGTCACCTTCCCGATCCTCAGCGAGGCCGGCCAGCCGCGTGAGGTGCGCCCGCTCGCGCCGCTGGGCGTCATCGCCCACATCCTGCAAACGCGTCAGCCGCTCAACCTGGCCGGCGACGTGGCCGCGCAGCTAAAAGCGCTCGACCTGCCCGCCGCCGGCACCCGCGCCCGGCGCGAAGCCGGCGACCCCTCGGCCGCGCCGGCCTACCTCGGCGGGCCGGTGCTCATCGGCGCGGAGGTCGTTGGCGTGCTGGCGGTCGAAGCCCCGCGCCAGCCGGCCGGCTTCGAGGCCCACCAC
>JBBRZY010000830.1:0-2383 GCA_038252885.1 Anaerolineales bacterium
CCACGGCCATGCCGGCCAGCGGTGGGATGGCGTGCCGCAGCACCTGGCGCGAGGCGAACGAGGCGAAGAAGTTGAGCAGGGACAGCAGCCGCTCGGGCAGCAGGTCGCGCAGCAGCAGTTGGTCAATGGCCCAGTCGAACAGCCACAGGCTGGTGATCTGCTCGAACAGCCGGCTGATGACGGTGAACATGATGACTACCACCAGCGCCAGCGTCAGCCGGGTCTGGCCCCAACTGCCGTCGCCGTCAATGAAGTGGTCGGCGTAATACGAAAGCTGCCAGCGCAGCCGCGCCAGGAGCGCGTCAATCGCAGCGGCGGGCGTCAGCGGGCGGGTGGCGTCCTCGTCCGGCGGCAGGCTCGGGTCGGGCGCGGCCGGGGCGCGCGGGCGGCGGCTCACCGGGCGGCCTCCTTCAGACCATCGAGCAGGCTAAGCGTCTCGGGCGGCAGGCGGCTGCGCTGTTGCGGGTCGGCGGCAGCGGCTTGCAGCGCTTTGAGTAGCATCAGCGCCAGGGCCTTGCGCGCCACCGGGTCGTCGGTCGCGCCCAGCAGGGCTTGAATGTCTTTGAAGATCAGGGTCTGCGCGTCGGTCTGCCAGCGGCGCTCGGTGCGGATGGACTGCGTTTCGCCGGCCGCCTCCTGCTGGATGGTGGCCTTCTGCCAGCGCGCCTGCCACGAGCGCACGCGCTGGTTAATGACCTCGCGCGGCAGGCTGAGGCCCGAGACGCCGACGCCGTAGATCACCAGCCCGCGCTCGCGCAGCACGGCCGCCTCTTTCACCTGAGTGTTCACGCGCCCCGTGAAGGCCGAGAACGGGTAAACATCTGGCTTGGTCGGCTCAAACAACTGGTCCAGCCGATACTCGGCCAGCACATCGCGGTAGGCCTCAACCGCCACGTTCAGCGGCAGGTCGGTCCACTCGATGGGCTGCTTGTCACCCAGCGCAACGCCGTAGACCGCGCGGAAGGCGCTGCTGCGGTTGAACTCATAGGCGGGCTGGTTGCGCTCGGCGCGCTCCTGCGGGGCGTCGGCCCCGGCGCTCGCATGGCCGGGGCGTTCGCTGCGCTCAGGATGCGGGTCGAGCCCAAAGCTCACCGAGACGTACGCGCCCACCTCGATGCCGTCACGGGTGAGGGCTTTGGCGGGCGCGCCGCGCGAGTGCCGCCGCAGGTCGAGCGTGGCGACGATGCGCTCACCGGGCGCGATGAAGACGATGCCGGGGCCGGCGGCGCGCACGATGGCCGGGCCGGAGGTGGCCGGCTCGGGTGTGTGGGCGGTGGAGGTGTCCATGTTTTGGGCGGGGAACCACCACTGCTGGGCGGCGGCGCGCTCGATGACGATGGCGCTAACGGCGTCGACCAGGGCGACGCCGTGGCCGTAGCGCTTGAGCTCGTCCTTGCGGCCGACGGTCTTGCCGTCCTTGACGAAGATGATCGGCCCGTTGTTGCCGCTGACGAAGTGCATAAAGTGGTCGAACACAGCCCGCCGCTCGCCTTGGGTCTGCACCGGCAGCACGAACTGGCTGATGAGCATCAGGCCGGTCGCCAGCGTGAGCGAGAAGGCCAGGATGTCGAAGACCCAGTTGAGCAGGCTGGGCCAGGGTGGGAAGGCGTAGGCGGCCAGGCCGAGCCCCGCCACGCCGACGAGGCCCACCCACACCCAGAACTGACGCCGCCCCAGGAATTCCATGGGGGGGATTGTATATCAGATAGGCGAAAGGGCCGGGGAAGGCGGCGGACTCGTGACCGGATAGGACCAAGGGCCAGAAGGAAAGGGGACTCGGGGGGATTTAAGGGGCTCGGGCGCGGGTAGATTCAAAGTATGTGGTTGGTCACACCTTCCGCAATCTGCAATCCGCAGTCACAGGTGCAGTTTGTTTTCGCCCAGGAAGAAGCGCTGCACCACGAGGAAAAGCGCCACGGTGGGCGCGGTCATGAAGACGGCGGCGGCCAGCAGCAGCGGCCAGTTGTTGGGGTCCATGGCCTTGAGCTGGCTGATGCCAATCGGCAGCGTATACAGGTCGGGGGTCTTCAGAAACAGCAGTGGGTTGACGAAGTCGCTCCAGTTGAGCAGAAAGGTCAGGATGCCCACGGCCACCACGGTAGCGGTGGAGAGCGGCACGGCCAGCCGCCACCAGATCGTCAGCAGGCCCGCGCCGTCGAGCTGGGCGCTCTCGAATAGCTCGGCCGGCAGGCGGCGGTAAGTCCAGTAGAACAGCAGCACAAACAGTGGGCTAGAGCCCATCAACGCCGGGGCCAGCAGCGCGCCGTAGCTGTCAATCAGCCGCAGCCAGGTGAAGAGCACAAAGCGCGGCAGCCACAGCGCCCCGGCCGGCACCAGCAGCAGCGCGAAGCAAAACTTCACCAGGCGCGCCTGCCAGCGCGGA
>JBBRZY010000831.1:0-2378 GCA_038252885.1 Anaerolineales bacterium
CCGGCTGCCAGCCGTCGCGCCGCCAGCGCACGTGCGCGCCCAGCGCCAGCACGACCGCCAGCGCGGCCAACACGCCGTTGCGGTTGGCGAGCCAACTCGCGCCGAAACCGTGCGCGTCGTCCACGGCGTAGAGCAGCGCGGCCAGCCCCGCCACCCACGGTAGCCGCGCTTGGCCCGCGTAGACCGTGCGGTACAGCAGCGCCGCCGCCGCGACCAGCAGCCCAAAGTACACCAGGCTGTGCGCGTGCATCAGCGCGGGTGAGTTCGGCCACAGTTGCCAATCGAGCCAGTGGGTCAGCGCCGCCACCGGCCGCCAGAAGGCCACTTGCGCTTCGGGCAGGGTCCACCACGGGAACAGGCCGCCGAGCATCTGCGTAAACGTGTGCGCCGCGTCGCCGTCCATGAAGACGAAGACCTGGTTCAGCGCCGCCGCCGCGTTGGGCGCGCGGGCCAGTGTGGCGAGCAGCAGGTCGTCATCCAACTGGCGGCCGGTCGCCAGCGCCGGCAGGGTGAGCGCCACCGCCAGCGCGGCCAGCAGCCACGGCCAGCGGCGAGTTTGCATCCACGTCGCTAGCGTCGCGCGCCAGGGCGTCATCGTTGACGCCAGCGCGCGCGTACCCACGGCACAATTGATCGCACGGCCTCCGGGTCGAGCGTGGAGTGCGTGATCAGGATCAGCAGCTCTTCCGCCGCCGCGACGATGAAGCTGCCCACCGCCAGATACAGCAGCAGGGCGCTGTAGCCGCCGCTGAACAGCGCGTGCAGCACAAAGACCGCTTGCAGCACCCCGCCCACGCGCCCGCTGTGCAGGTGCAGCGTCGAGACCTGGCCGAACTTCAAGCGGCCGTAGAGCAGCATCGCGCCGTACACGGCCGCCGCCGTCAGCAGCAGCGCTGGGTGCGCGCGCCACAGCCCCGGCCGCAGCAGCGCCAGCCAGCCCGCCACTGAGAAGGCCAGCGCCTTGTCGGCCAGCGCGTCCAGGTCGCCGGCGGCGTAGCGGGGGTGGCTTTTCGCCAGCCGCCCATCGAGCACGTCGGTCAGCGCCGCGGCCGCTAGGCCCACGTCCAGCGCCGAGGCGTGGCCGGTCAGCGCCAGCGCCCACAGCCCCGGCAGCAGCGCCAGCCGCGTGAGGGTGAAGGGGTTGGCGCGTGAGCCGGTGACCGATTGAAAACTCATTTACCCTCCGGCGCGGGCATGAGGCGCGCCACGCGCTTGAACTTGCGGGCGCTGAGTTCGGGCGCGCCGCCTGCACTGAACGCCAGGGCCGGCATCACTGCGCCGACGCGTTCACACAGGGCTGCCAGCGCCGCCGTGGCCGCCGCCTCCAGCTCGGCCCGCGCGGCTTCGGGCGCGGCCAGCGCGACCTCGACACGCTCCGGCGCGACCTGCCGCGCCACGTAGTCCACCAGTTGCGGCCCGCCGGCCATCAGCGCGCGCCGGATGAAATCGGGAAAGACTGGCACCCAGCCGCCGCGCAGGCCGGGGAAGTAGAAGATGTCGTCGCAGCGGCCCTCGATGCCGTCGAGCGCGCGGCGCGGCGAGCCGCACGGGCAGGGGGCGGCGCGGGCCGTGAGGATGTCGTCCAGCCGGTAACGCAGGATGGGCTGCGTGAGGCGATGGAAGTCGGTGACGATGGGGACGAACTTGCGCGCCGCCTCGTCCAGCCACTCCGGCTGCACGACGACCAGGTCTTCGTGCAGATGCAGCGTGCCGGATTCACAGGTGCTGCCCAAGAAGCCCTCGGTCGCCTGATACACCTGATGCACCGGCTGGCCGAACTGTTGGGCGATCAGCGCCGCGTCCAGCGGGTCGAGCACCTCGCCCACGGCCACGAGCTTGCGCGGCGCGATGCTCAGCCGGCCCGCGCCCGCCGCCTGCGCCAGCAACGCCAACAGCGACGGCGGCCCGACCACGATGGTTGGCTGCAGCGTGTTCAAGCGCGCCAGGTGGCCGGGCAGCGGGTCGAGCAGATCGAAATACTCGAAGCGGATCAGCCGCGAGCGCACGCTGGTGTACAGGTTGCTGTTGGCGCGCAGGAAGAACGCCACACGCTGGGCCGACAAGCGCCCGCCGGGCAGCACGCGGGCCAGCGCCGCCCCGGCCCAGGCCGCCCGCTCGGCCGCCGAGACCAGGAACAGGCCGCGCGTGCCGGAGGTGCCCGACGACAGCCCGACCGTCACGCCGCGCAGGACGGGCGCGAAGTCGCGCGTTTGTTCGGCCCGCAGCGCCAGCGCCAACGCTTCGTCATAGTGAATGCCAACCGTATTGGCCTCATCAAAGTGGGCCAGCAAAGTTTTCTTGTCAACGGTCGGGGCGTCGCCCCAGTCGCTGAGCGGCCGGCCGCAGAAGTGCCGGCGATAGAACGCCGCGCGTGGCAG
>JBBRZY010000832.1:0-2377 GCA_038252885.1 Anaerolineales bacterium
GCTTGGCCAGCTTGCCGCTGAAGACCGCCAGGCGAAAGCGGTTGGGGTACGGCAGCGTCTCTTTGGTCAGCGTGCGCGCGACGCGCTCCATGAACGGGCGCGGGCGCTGCGCCTCGGCCAGCGCGCGAAACGGCGTGAGCAATTCGCCATACGGCACACCCGACGGGCAGGCCGTCACGCACGCCTGGCAGCCCAGGCAGCGATCCACATACGGCAGCGCCTCGGCCAACGGCAGCGTGCCTTCGAGCACGGTCTTCATTAAAGTAATTCGCCCGCGCGGCGAGTCCATCTCCTCACCCAGCTCGGCGTAGGTCGGGCAGGTGGGCAGGCAGAAGCCGCAGTGCACGCACGTTTCGATGGCGTGGGCCATGTCGGGGCCGTTGGGGCCAAGATCAGTCAGCGAGATAGTGTGCTTCATAAAGGCAGAGAAAAAAGAAAGAGATGCTTCGCTAAGAAAAAGGTAGCTAACAGATAGTTGTTAAGGCGTCGACTGTGGTTGGCCCAAGACTGGGATGGTGGCGAACTTATTCAGCGGGTCGAGCGCGGCCTTGATGCGCCGCTCGACGGGCGCGCCGGGGTGCCCACCGAGGCGCGGGGTGAGGCCGGGGTCGCCTAAGACAATCAGCCCGCTCAGTTCGAGCGCGCTCAGGGCCGGCGCGATCTCGGCCGGGTCGGGCAGCGCCAGCCAGGCCACGTTGCCGCCGGCGCTGTACCGGCTGACCGCGTCCGGCGGCAACGTGGCGGCCAGGGCGGCAATGCGGGCCGGCGAGAGCGGCACCTTCACTAGCCCCCAGCCGTCCGGCACCCAGGCCAACTCGCGCATCGCGTGCCACAACTCGGCCTCGGCCGCGCCAGTGCTGAACTCGCCCGCGCCCAGCACTGCCCGCCCGCGTTCGGCGCGGGCCGGCAGCACCGCCTCCGCTCCGCCCAGCCGCACCAGCACGCTCGCCGCACCGCCGGGTCGAACCCAGACATCCAGCGCGTCCATGTCCAATGGCGCAACGTACAGGCGGCGCATTGCGGCCAGCGCTTCATCCAAAGAAGGCAGTTCGGCGTACACGGTCAGGTAGGCCTGCGGCCGCGGAAAGACCTTGAACGTCAGTTCCACCAGCACGCCGAACTGGCCCAGGCTGCCGACCATGAACTTGGGCAAATCAAAACCGGCGGCGTTCTTGACCACCTTGCCGCCGCCGCGCACGACCTCGCCCAAGCCGTCTATATAGCGCACGCCCAAAATAAAATCGCGCAGCCCGCCGAAGCGGTAGCGGCCAGGGCCGCTCAGCCCACTCGCCAGCGTGCCGCCCAAAGTCGCGCCCCGGTCGGCCAGCAGCGGGTCGAACGGCAAATATTGGCCGTGCTCGGCCAGCAGCTCTCGCACCTCGGCCACTGGCGTGCCGGCCAGCGCCGTGAACGTGAACTCAGCCGGGTCGTATTCCAGCACGCCGCTCAGGCCGGTCATCACCAACTCGGTCGCCCCGTCAGTGGGCGGGGTCAGCGCCGGCTTGGTGCCGGCCCCGCGCACCACCACGCGCGTTGCGGCGGCCACGGCTTGCTGCACCTCAATGATCGTTGTGAGCGTCGTCATCGGAAAATCTACTCGCGCGAGAGCAGACCAGACTGCTCTAAGGGGTGCAGGCCGATCTGCGTCAACGCGGGCGCTTCACCGCCGGGGAACATCTTGCCGGGATTGGCGATCTCCAGCGGGTCGAGCGCGCGGCGCACGCTCTGCATCATCGCCACATCGGGCGGGGCAAACATGGCCGGCAGATAGTCGCGCTTCTCCATCCCAATGCCGTGCTCGCCGGTGATCGAGCCGCCTAGCCCAATGCACAGGTGCGAGATCTCGCCCGCCAGCGCCTCGGCCCGTTGCAGCGCGCCCGCCTCGCGCCCGTCAAATAAAATCAGCGGGTGCAGGTTGCCGTCGCCGGCGTGAAACACGTTGGCCACGCGCAGGTTGTACTTGACGCCCAGCGCGGTGATCGCCACCAGCGCCACGCCCAACTTGCTGCGCGGCACCACGCCGTCCTGCACCAAGAAGTCTGGGCTCAGCCGGCCGACGGCCGAGAAGGCGCTCTTGCGGCCCTTCCAAATGCGGGCGCGGTCGGCGGCGTCTTTGGCGATGGCGAACTCGAACGCGCCCGAGGCCGCGATCAGCGCGCGCAACTGCTCGAACTCGGCCGCCACTTGCTGCGTCTCGCCGTCCAGCTCCACGATCAGCAGCGCTTCGGCGTCGGCCGGGTAATGCGGGTGCACCGCCGCCTCGGCCGCCTGAATCGCGAGCCGATCCATGATCTCAATTGCGCCCGGCAGCAGGCCGGAGGCGATCACCTGGGTCACGGCCTCGCCCGCTGCCTCCAGGCTGTGATAGGCCGCCAAC
>JBBRZY010000833.1:0-2365 GCA_038252885.1 Anaerolineales bacterium
CCAAACTTCGAGCGCGCCGTCTCGGCCACGCGGTTGGTCGCCTCCAGCAGGCGCTGCCAACCGGCCTCGTCGAGGCGGGTGGCGCGCGTGGGTTGGCTGGTGCGCTGGTCGGTGTAAGGCTCGTCAATCAGCACCAGGAACTTGGCATCTAACCCGACCAGCAACTCGCCCACGCCCAGCACCTGCCGGTCTAGCTCGGGCCAGGTGGTGGGGTCAGACAGCGCCGTCATGGCGAACGTGCCGGTCACTTTCAAGCCGCGTTTACCCAACTCGGCCTTGAGCGTGGGCAGGTCGGATGGCAGGTAGCCATATGGCCCCAACTCGGTCCACTCATAGCCCGCTTCGACTAACTCATCGAGGAAGCGGTGCCAGGGCGTTTGCAGGGGATCGCTGGGGAACCACACTCCCCAGTTGTCGGGCGCACTGCCAATGGTGATTTTCATGAGGCGCTCCTGAGCGGCAAGCGAACGGCTACAGGCCGGCGGGCATGTGAACGACGGACCGCAGCCCGCCATCCACCACGATGGACGCGCCCGTCATGAACGACGACATGGGCGAGGCCAGGAACAATGCCACCTGCGCGATCTCTTCGGGCACGGCGTTGCGCTTGAGCGCGCACATGTCGGCCACCTGCTGCATTTGCGCCTCGGTGACGCCCACCCACTGGCCCGAAGCGACCGCCCCCGGCAGGATAGTGTTGACGCGGATGGTGGGCGAGAAGTCGGCCGCCAGCGAGTGCGTGAGCGCCAGCAAGCCGCCTTTGGCCGCCTCATAGGCGGTGTAGTTGGCGTAGCCCCACAGCGCATGCACCGAGCCGGTGAGGATGACGACGCCGCCGCCCTGCGCCAGCATCCCCGGCAGCGCGTGGTGGCAGAGCATGTAGGCCGACTTGAGGCAGATGTTCTGGCTCCAGTCCCAATCGGCCTCGGCCAGGGTGACGGCGTTGCCGCGCCGGTGCGTGCCGGTGTTGCTGTGCAGGATGTCAATGCGGCCATAGCGCGCCAGCGCCGCCTTGATAAGCCCCTCACACTCGGCCATCTGCCCAACGTCGGCGTGCACATACAGCGCGTCGCCGCCCTCGGCCACGATGCCATCCACCACGGCCTGGCCGGTGTCGTCGGTGATGTCGGACACGACGACCTGCGCGCCCTCGCGCGCGAACAACTGCGCCGTGGCCTTGCCAATCCCCGACGCCGCCCCGGTGATGACGGCGACGCGATCTTTCAGCATGTACTTTTCCATAGTCTCCCTATCAAGCGTTACGGGCTGTTGGAACGACCAGTTGGGTTGAATTTTGCAAACCCACAATCGTCTCAATCCACAAATGAGTCCCCCGAGTCCCCTGAGTCCCCCTTCTCGCCGGCCCTCGGGACCTACCCGTTATTGGTCTACCCGGTACAGCGGCTCCAGCCCGGCCGCAATCCGGTCTACGTTGTCGGCGCAGCACTGTGCGCGCTTGCGGCTGGTGCCGTCGGTGACGCCCGCGATGTGCGGCGTGGCGATGACGTTGGGCAGTTGGTAGATCGGCGCGTTCGGGTCCGGAGGCTCCTGGTTAAAAGCATCTAGCCCAGCCCCGCCCAACCGGCCGGCCGCCAGCGCCTCGGCCAACGCGGCCTCGTCCACCAGCGCGCCGCGCGCCACGTTGATGACGTAGGCGGTCGGCTTCATGAGCGCCAGCCGGCGCGCGTCCAGCGTGTGGCGGGTCTCGGCGTTCAGGTGCAGGTGAAGGGAGACGAAGTCAGCTTCGGCCAGCGCCGCGTCGAGGTCGGCCGGCTGGCCCACGAAGTCTAGTCCGAATTCCTGCCGTTCGTCGGCGCCGACGGTGCGAATCTCGATGGCCGACAGCCGCAGACCAAAGGGCCGCGCCCGCCGCGCCAACTCACGCGCGCTCGCGCCGAAGCCCACCATCAACAGCTTCAGCCCGTCTAGCTCCTGCCCCAGCGGCTCGTACATTGTCCCAACGTTGAAGCCGGCCTTGGCCACCGGGTACTTGCGCGTCAGCATCAGGATGAACATCATGGCGCATTCGGCCAACGCCACGGCGCTGAACGGGCCGGGGCAGTTGGCCACCGGCATCTTGTGCGCGCGCCAGTAGTCCATGTCGAAGTGATCCAGCCCGGTGCCGAGGATTTGCCACAGCTTGCAGGAGGTGGCGACAGCGAGCATGGCGCGCGAGCCGGCCGAGCCGCCGTGGTCGATGACCACGTCTACGCCCTCAAACTGGGGGGCGAGCGGCTTGTGGCGGTCGAGGAAGCTCAGGTCGTGCCGGCCGCCGATGGCGGCCACCACGTCGGTGCCCCACGGCCGGAACAGGTTGGGATTGGTCGGATGGGTGAGGAAGAGTACGCGCAGCCGGCGAGCCATA
>JBBRZY010000834.1:0-2365 GCA_038252885.1 Anaerolineales bacterium
GGCCAGCAGCTTGTCGAGGTTGCGCTGGAGCCGCGCCCCTGCCGGCGCCGTCGCGAGGATGGCTGGATAGTGCGTCGCCTCCAGCACTTGCTTGAGCAGCTCGGCCACCGGCACCCGGTCGACCAGGCCGCTGAGGTCCGTCACAATCGAGCGAGCGCGCGCCGCCTGCGCCCGATCTGTTTGGTTCAATGCGCTGAGGTCGCCCGCCAACGCCGCCCGCAGACTCTGGGGCCGCGCCGCCTCGTCGGCCCATCGCAAGCGGGCCTGAGCCAGCGCGCCCCGACCCGCAAGCCGGGCTACTCGGCCGAAGCCTACCTCTATGAATCCATCGTCAACCCAAATGCCTTCGTGGTAGACACCTTCCAGCCCGACCTCATGCCCAAGGACTATTTGACCCGGCTCACTGCCCAGCAGCTTGCCGACGTGATCGCCTTCTTGTTGACGAAATAGCCGCCGGACGCCTGGCGCAGTTTGTTGTAATGGTGGTGGTGACGTGAACAAAGCTGAGTTACTGGCGGCGCTCGAAGACAGCCGCGCCCAAATTGACGACGTGCTGGCCGACCTGGCCCCGGCGGCGCTCGAACTGCCCGGCGTGGCCGGCGACTGGTCGGTCAAAGACGTGCTCGCCCACCTGACCGCCTGCCAGGTAGATCTGCTGACTAACATCGGCCTGGCGGCGCGCGGCCAGAAGCCCGGCCGCACCAGTTGGGATGACGCCGCCATCGAGGCTCAGAACCAGGCCTGGTATCAGCAGTACCGCGCCCGCCCGCTGGAGCGCGTGGTAGACGACTACGACGGCGTCCACCGCCAACTGCTGCGCAAGATCACCGCGCTGACCGAGAAGGACCTGGCCACCCCCGTGTCCTGGCTGCACGGCCAGACCCTCAGCCAATACATCGTCGAAGAAGTCGTTGACCACGAGGCCGAGCACCTGCCCGGCCTGCAAGCCTGGCTGCCGGCTCACCCCGCCAGTGAAAGCACGCCCGATGCCGACTGACACGCTGCCCCCCGCCGCGCCTGCGATCGCCCTGGACTATGGCGACCCGGCCGCCGAGCACGCCGCAGCGCGCCAGGGGGCCGTGGCCGTCTGGCGCACGCACGAGGGCCGCGTGCGCGCCGTCGGGCGTGACCGGCTCGATCTGCTGCACCGCATGTCCACCAACGACCTGACCGGCATGGAGGTGGGCGAGGCCCGCTACACCGTGCTGACCACTGCCATCGCCCGCATGGTGGACCTGCTCTGGGTGCTCAATCGCGGCGAGACGGCGCTGCTGCTCACCGGCCCCGGCCGCGCCCCGCTGGTGCGCCGCTGGCTGGCGGGCTACATCTTCTACAACGACAAAGTGAAGTTTGAAGACGTCGGCGCAGAGCTAGGCCAGTTTGGGCTGTACGGCCCGCGCGCCGCCGAGATCGCCGAGGCGCTGGCCCCCGGCGCGGCCGGCCTGGCCGAGAACCGCTTTCTCGACACCGGTGAGGTAGTCGTGGCCCGCCGTCGTCCGCTGGCCGGTGGCGGCTTCACCGTGCTGGCCCCGGCCGGCGAGCAGGCCTACCAATGGCTGCGCCTCGCCGCCGGCCAGCCCGAAGGCGCGGTCGAGGGCACGCCCCTGGCCGGGCAGGAGCTGACCGAAAAATACATTCCGCTCGAAGCGAATTTGTGGTCGGCAGTGAATTTCAAGAAGGGCTGTTACATCGGGCAGGAGATCATCGCCCGCATGGAGAGCCGCGGCAAGCTGGCCCGCCGCCTGGTGGGCTTGCGCCTGGCCGCGCCCGTGGCCGTGGGGGCCGCGGTCAAAGCCGGCGACTCCGTCGTTGGCGCGATCACCAGCGCCGCCGACCTGCCCGACTACGGCCCCGCCGCCCTGGCCTACCTCAAGAGCGCCGCCGCCGAGCCGGGTCAGGCCGTCACCGTCGCCGGCGTCGCCGGCACAGTCGTCGAACTGCCGCTTATTCCGTAGCACCAACTAACCGCCCCGTCATCGCTGTCCCTGTCATTTCGAACCCGCCTCAGGCCGTTGGCCCTCACGCTGCCCTGGGGCGGGTGATCGCGAAGCACCCTTTAGGGGAAATCTCACCCTCAATCCACCGCAGCATCGCGGAGGACTCAACGCCCGCGCTCGCTACTCAGCATACGCCGTAAATCAGACAGGAGGCTGCTCTAATCCGCGCGATGTGTGGCGTGCCGCGCGAGGCGCGTGGGAGGCGACTGGAAGGCGCTGCCCGCTCCCCCATCTGTGTTACGCCGAGCCTCTATTCTTCCCAACACCATTTGTGTAATTCGTGGCCAAAGGTTTTGTCTTACTCCACCGCCACGAGCGCCCTCGTCGTCCCCGTCGCGCGCCCGGCCAGCACCACAAACCCCGCCGCC
>JBBRZY010000835.1:0-2348 GCA_038252885.1 Anaerolineales bacterium
AACCGCCGCCAATTCGATTTTGTGCTGGCGGGCGAGATCAGCCGCAGCCTGCGCTTCGGCCGGCCGCTGGGGCTGATCCTACTTGACATCGACGACTTCAAGCAGTTCAACGATACCCGCGGCCATCTGGCCGGCGACGAAATACTGCGCGGCTTGGCCCTGTTGCTCAGCCAGAGTATCCGCGCCATGGACACCGTCGCCCGGTATGGCGGCGAGGAATTTGCCGTCATCTTGCCCGAGACGGAGGCCGAGGCCGCCTGCCAGGCCGCTGAGCGTCTGCGCGAGGTGGTGGCAGTGTTGGGCCTGGCCTCCGGCACGGGCCAGATCACTGTCAGCCTGGGGGTGGCTGTGGCCCGCGCGCCCGCCGCCACTGCCGAAGCGCTGATCCAGGCTGCCGATGTGGCGCTCTACCAGGCCAAACGCAGCGGCAAAAATCAGGTCGTTCTGTACGCTAATTCGTCTGAGCGCGACGCCGCGACCCGGCTATAATAGGCCGATTATTCACAGCCGTCAGGAAGCATTATGAGTCAACCGAGTTGGATTGGTTATAACCTTGGCAATCGCTACAAAATCGAAGCCGTCTTGGGGCAGGGCGGCATGTCGGCGGTATACCGCGCCCACGACCCCAACCTACGCCGCACCGTCGCCATTAAGCTGATTCACTCGCACCTCACGAGTGACGCCGAGTTCGTGCGCCGTTTCGAGGCCGAGGCCGCCGCCGTCGCCCAGTTGCGGCACCCCAACATCGTGCAGGTCTACGACTTCGACCACGATGGCGACACGTACTATATGGTCATGGAGTATGTGCCCGGTGAGACGCTCCAGTCGCGGCTGAAGACGCTCAGCCAAACCAAGCAGCGCTTTCCGGTCGTCGCCACGGCCTCGATCATCGCCACGGTGGCCGACGCCGTCGCCTACGCGCATGACCGGGGCACGATCCACCGCGACCTCAAGCCGGCCAACATCATGCTGATGCCTGGCGACCAGCCAGTGCTCACCGACTTTGGCGTCGCCAAAATTTTGGGTGGGGTGCAGCACACGGCCACCGGGGCCATCATCGGCACGCCGGCCTATATGTCGCCCGAGCAGGTGCGCGGCGAACCGCTGGATGGCCGCGCCGACATCTACTCACTCGGCATTGTGTTGTATGAGATGGCTGCCGGCAAGCCGCCGTTCGAGGGCGACTCGGCCATGACCGTCATGCTCAAGCACGTGAATGAGGCCGTGCCCGACATTCGCTCGCGCGCCGAGGTGCCGCCTGCGCTCAAGGACGTGCTCGACCGCACCCTGGCGAAGAACCCGACGCTGCGCTTCCAAACTGCTACCGAGTTGGCCGGCGCGCTGCGCACCATCGCCCAAAAGCCGTATATCAACGACAAAGAAGACACCGTTGTTCCGAATGCGCCCCCGCTCGCCGGCGCGACGATGATCGAGCCGGCCAGGCCCATGCCCACCGCATCGCAGCCGCGGCCGATGTCCACCATTCGCGAGAACCTGCCGCCGGCCGCGCCGCCGGCTTACACGGCGCCGGTGGTTACGCCGGCCCCGGCCGCGATGCCGCCAGCGGGAGCCTATGCGCCCGTGGCGACTGCGCCGCCGCGCGCCGGGCCGAACCGCCTGGTCATCGGCGGGATCGTGGCGGCAGTGCTGCTCTGCCTGCTCGTGGTCGTCATCGGCGCGGCCGCCTTGGGTGGTCCTTACATTGCGGCCTTGCTGGGCGGCGCCAGCGCGACCCCTGGCCTCATTGCGCAGGTGACTGACACGCCCGGCGGGCCAGAGGCGACCACTGAACCGGGCCAGCCCTCGGCTACGCCGGGTGAGGTCAAACCAACTGACGAGCCGGGCGTTCCGTCTGACACACCCGCCGCGCCGGACGAGCCGTCTGACACGCCCTTGCCGCCCACCGACGAGCCGACCCTGACGCCGGAGCCGCCTCAGCTTGTCATCCCCGACGGCATGTTGCTGGTCACTGGCGGAACGTTCAACATGGGCTCGGGCGCCGGTGACGCTGGCCCGGTGCATTCGGTCACCGTGAGCCAATTCCTAATCGACAAGACCGAGGCCACCAATCAGCGCTATCAAGCCTGCGTGGAGGCGGGCGCCTGCACCACCCACCCGCGCAGTTCGTTCACGCGCAACAACTACGCCACTGATTCCAACTTCGCCCAGTTCCCGGTCGTTCAGGTGACGTGGGACCAGGCACAGGCCATGTGCACGTTTGAGGGCCGGCGCCTGCCCACCGAGGCTGAGTGGGAATTTGCCGCCACGGGCGGCGATGGCCGGCGGTGGCCGTGGGGCAATGACTTTGACGCAAGCCTGGTGCCGGTGAATGCCGGCGACACCCAGCC
>JBBRZY010000836.1:0-2339 GCA_038252885.1 Anaerolineales bacterium
ATCCCTCGGAATACGAGGGGTTCGGACTGCCCATCCTTGAGGCGATGGCCTCTGGCACCCTGGTGCTGACCTCGGACCGCGCCTCAATGCCCGAGATCGGTGGCGAGGCCGCGCTGTATGTTGATCCAACCAATGTGGACGCAATTGCCGCCCAGCTCCGACAGGTGATCGAGCTATCCCACAGTGACCGGCAGGACCGTATTGCGGCCGGCCGGCTTCTGGTCCAGCGCTATTCGTGGACCCTGTGCCAACAGCGCATGGTAGGGTTGTTTCGCGAATTGACATGAAACCGTTCATTTCTGGGCGAGCTAAAGGGATAAGGGACATCTGCCGTCTGCGCGGGCCGCTCTTGGCCGCGTTCGCGCTTCGGTTTTCACGCCCGATGATGATCAAATGAGCGGCACTTGCCCAACGATTTCGGTCATCACGCCTTCCTATAATCAGGCCCAGTTTTTGGAGGCCACCATCCAATCGGTACTTGCGCCTGACAACGCCGGCGTCGAATACCTCGTGATCGACGGCGCCTCGACGGATGGAAGCGTTGGCATCATTCGGCAGTACCACGATTACCTGGCCTTTTGGGTCAGCGAGCCGGACGCCGGCCAGGCGGCGGCCATCAATAAGGGCATGCGCCAGGCGCAGGGTGAAATTGTGGCATGGCTCAACTCCGATGACACCTATCGGCCGGGCGCCATCGCGGGCGCGCTGGACTTTCTCGCGGCGCACCCAGAAGTGGACGTCGTGTATGGGGACGTGGAGTTTGTTGATTCGACCGGCCAACCCTTGGGCACCATGCCGGCCTGGGACTTCAATCCGCAATTGCAAGTCTGCGCCACCAACTTGATCCCCCAGCCGGCGGCCTTTTTCCGGCGGGCCATCTTTGAGCGCGTCGGCGGGCTTGATGAAACGCTTCACTTGGCCCTCGACTACGATCTGTGGGTGCGCATGGTGCTGGCCGGCGGCCGGTTTGCGCATGTGCCCCAGGTGTGGGCCACCTACCGGCTGCACCCGGCGTCAAAAACCCAGTCCCAGGCCGAGCGTTTTGTGACCGAGGTGCGGCACGTGCTCGATCAGGCCTTTGCTACTGGGCAGGCACCGGCAAAGTGGCGGCCGTTGGCCGACAGCAACCTCGAGCAGTTGGCCGCAGAAACCTATCTGCGGTTGGGGCAGCCGCGCGCGGCGCGGGCGCACTTTCTGCGCGCCGTCCGGCGCTATCCCTGGCGCTTAAAAAGCCTGTCCTTGTTGGCCTATGCCCTGGACGTGCGCTTCGGGCACTGGATGCGGCGCCTCCGGTGGCGCCTCGCCGGACGCACTGAGCAGCCCTGGCTGGGACTGCCGTAGGCCTGAGCGGCGCGCATGCTTGTCTCCCCGCCACCACTCATTGACATCACGCCCTTCGCGGTTGAGCCGCCTCACTTGGGCGGCCAGGTAGTCATCCGCGCGGTGAATGCCGCCCTCGCCTCCCGTGGGCAGCCGGTCGAACAATATGCCCTCGGCGTACGGCGTAGTGATTTGCGGTTTGTGGGGCGCCGACGGCGCATGGAAGTCACTCCCGGCTATATTGAATGGCGCCGCACAGACCCAATGGCGCTGCTGCTGTTTCTTGCGTCGGCAGCTCTGGGCATACCTTTCGTGTGGGCGCACCGCAGCCTCACCTGGCGGCCGTGGGGCGACCTGGAACGCGCCATTGCGGGCAGCTCGGGCGTGCTGGTGGAGATGCCGTGGCCGTATGCGCCGACTCGTCTTCGGCCTCCCTCCGGTGCGCCACTTGTCTATATGTCGCAAAACGCTGAATACTTGCTCGCCCAGGCGTGGCGCGGGCGCTGGGGCGGCCTCGGCGATCGGCTGGCCGCTGCGGCTGAAGCCTCTGAGGCGCGGCTGCTGCGTGCCGCCGACCTGACCCTGACCATCACCGCCGCCGATGCCGCCGCCCTCGTCGAGCATTTCCGCGTGCCGTCCGAGGCGATCCAGGTGCTGCCGCGCGGCCTCGACCTGGCGCGCTATCAACCGCTCACCGTTGTCGCGCGGCGGGCAGCGCGGCGGGCCTTGGGCCTCGGCGACGAAGTGGTGGTGGTGGTCTTTGCCGGCTCAAAACACCCGCCCAACGTCGAGGCCGCCCGGCACCTGGCTAACCTCGCGCCCCAGCTTGGCCGGAACTTCCAGTGCGTGATCGCCGGGAGCGTCGCGCCCAGCTTGGCGGCCGACGCGCCGCCAGGTGTGTGGCTGCGACCCGGCGACCCGTCCCCCTGGCTGCAAGCCGCCGACATCGCCGTGAATCCCATGGAAACGGGTAGTGGCATGAACGTGAAGATGCTGCAATACCTGGCCTGGGCGCTGCC
>JBBRZY010000837.1:0-2331 GCA_038252885.1 Anaerolineales bacterium
ATGGTGGCCGGCACCAACAACTACATTGACGACACGACTTGCGGCAGCGGCGCACCCTTTCGGCTGGGCAGCGCCAGCGGCACCGTGTTGGCGTTGGCCGACAACGGCGGCCCGACCTGGACGAATGCGCTGACCAACGGCAGCCCAGCGGTCGACACGGCCAGCGGCACCTACTGCCCAGCCACCGACCAGCGCGGCACGACTCGCCCGCAGGTTAGCGGGTGCGATGTGGGCGCGTATGAAGGCACGCCCAGCACACCCACGCTGATCTTGGGGGCCAACCCACCCGATGGTCAGGTGGGCGCGGCCTACATCTACACCTTCACCGCCAACGGTTTCCCGATCACCATCACGCTCCAGGCCGGCACGCTGCCGCCGGGGCTGACGCTCTCAACCGGCGGGGTGCTGTCGGGTACGCCGACGACCATTGGCACCTATGGCGGGCTGATCGTGCGCGCCAGCAACAGCCAAGGTTTCGTTGACTCGACGGTGCAGGACATCAACATCACCGGGACAGCGCCGCCGTACACGCTCTACGTGCCGCTGGTGGCGAACGGCAACGCGCCGGCCTTCATCACCTATCGCAATTATGTGATTGAGCCGGCGGTGACGACGATCAAGGCCGGCACGCAGGTGACGTTCTTGATCGAAGACTCTAATCACCAGCCGTTCAACGCCGTGGGCGTGAATGTGTTTGCGGCGCCGGCGGACCTGGACGACGGTGACAGTTACACCTTCACGTTCACGCAGGTGGGCACGGTGACGATCTTGTGTACCCCGCACCCGAACATGACGGCGACGGTGAACGTGGTGCCATAGGCGGCGGCGGGGGGCGGGCTGACCGCTGGGACGTGTTGGGCGTTCTAGCTGAGCTGCAAACCGATATCGAAAGTGGAGGCGTAGCCCTCTTCGATGGGGGTGAGCGCCAGGAGCAGTTGGTCGCCGCCGCTGCGGTAGGCGCCGTCGTCGGCGTTGCGGGTGGTGCGCCGGCCGCGGCTGCTGTAGGGGGCCAGCGCGTAGACCGCGTCGTTGAGGGCCTCGTCAAAGTACAACTGCGAAGTAAATTCCAGCCCGGCGTCCGTGCGAATTTTGAAGTGGATGTGCGCCGTGCGGCCTTGATACCAGCCGGGGTAGATGGTGGTGAAGGTGACCAGCCCGGCGGCGTCGCTGACTTGATAGCCGCGCAGGAACTGCTGACCGGCCGCCGCGCCCACGTCGGAGTACACGCCCTGAGCGTCGCAGTGCCAGACGTCGACCTGCGCGCCAGCCAGCGGGGTGCAGGCCGCGCCGTTGAGTTGGGCCACGCGCAGGCTGAGCACGAGCGGCACGCCGGCCCGCGTGGCCGCGCCGCCCGCCGGGTCGCTGCGGATGTCGGAGCGGTTGAGCAGCTCGTCCACAAAGTACGGACCCTCGGTCTGGGCGGGACGCACGAGGCAGGCGGGCAGCGCGGCGGCCTCGGCCGTCGCAGGGACGGCGGTGGCGGGCGCGGCGGGGCTCGTTGCGCTGGCGAACACCGGCACCGTAACGGGCGGGGCGGCCGTTGGCGCAACTGAGGTGGCAGCCGGCGGGGTGCAGGCGGCCAGGGCGGCCGCGCTGGCCGCGCCAAACAGCGCCAGCACCTCACGGCGGCTCAACACCCGGCCGATCGGACGATCATCGTTATCCATGTGGGCCTTGCGCTCCTCTCGCATTCCTCAACCGCGCCTTTCGCCAGTCAGCTGACTATCTGCTAGTATGATTTAGAATTCGCGCAGACGGCATGAAGAAACGATTAACGCGGGCAGGAATGGGCTAAATGGCAATGCTGATCGTGATTATGGGCGTGGCCGGCAGCGGCAAGACGGCCGTGGCAGAGGCCCTGGCGGCCGAGCTGGACTGGCCGTGGTACGACGCCGACCACTACCACCCGCCGGACAACATCGCGAAGATGAGTAAAGGCGAGCCGTTGACCGACGCCGACCGCGAGGCCTGGCTGGAGGCGCTGGCGACGGTGCTGCGCGAGCACGCCGCCAACCGGGAGCCGGCCATTTTGGCGTGCTCGGCTCTTAAGCAGCGCTACCGCGACCGGCTGCATGTCGATCAGTCGGTGCGCTTTGTGCAGCTGCACGGCGACTATGACCTGATTATGGCGCGGCTGATGGCGCGCACCGAGCACTATATGAAGCCGAACATGCTGGCCAGCCAGTTCGCCGCGCTGGAGCCGCCGCAGGATGCGCTGGTGATTGACGTGCGCGCCCCCATTGCCGCGATTGTGGCTGAGATCCGCAGCCGGCTCGAGGTGCGTTAGCGCCTGACCCAACTGCCCCAGCGCACCCATCCCCCAAATATCCC
>JBBRZY010000838.1:0-2320 GCA_038252885.1 Anaerolineales bacterium
CCGCGCGCGCCGGCCTATTTCAACTGGTCGATGCCTCCGGCGCGCCGCTGCCGCTCAAGCCCGGCCGCACCTGGTTCGAGTTTGTGCCGCTCGACGGGGCCGTAACCGCCGCGTCGAGCGGCTGGACCGTCACCGCCCCGGTCTTGGCCGAACTGACTCCGCCCCACCCGTAGTACACTAGCGGCATTCGCCAACGCCTAGGAGTCACGATGACCATTTATGACGTTTCCATCGGCATCTCGCCCACTATCCCGGTCTGGCCCGGCAACCCCGGCGTCGAGCTAGAGCGCGTCAACGACATGAACAAAGGCGCGAACTCCAACGTCTCGCGGCTGGCACTGGGCGTGCACACCGGCACGCACTTCGACGCCCCGGCCCACTTCATCAACGGCGCAGCCGGCATCGAGACGCTGGCCCTGACCACCCTCATCGGTGCGGCGCTGGTCATCCACCTGCCGTCAGTCAACCGCGTCACCGCCGCTGCGCTAGAGCAGGCCAACATCCCCTCCGGCACCCAGCGCCTGCTCATCAAGACCCGCAACTCCACCTACTGGGCGCACGGCGACACTGAGTTTCACACCGACTTCGTGGGGGTCGGCAATGACGCCGCCGAATGGCTGGTCGAGCATCAAGTGGCGCTGGTCGGCGTGGACTATCTCTCCGTCGCCCCGTGGAAAGAGAGCCACCCCACGCACGAAACGCTGCTCAAGGCCGGCGTGGTCGTGGTCGAAGGCCTCAACCTGTCGGCCATCGAGCCGGGCCGCTACCAACTGTATGCGCTGCCGCTCAAGCTCATCGGCTCCGATGGCGCGCCCGGCCGCGTGGTGCTGATCGCGGACTAGGCCATGCACCCCCTCGGCCGCGCCATCACCGGAGACTTTGCCGCCGCCAGCCGCCGCGAGTGGTGGGTGACCAACGGCCTGGGCGGCTGGGCCAGCGGCACCGTCAGCGGGGCCAACACCCGCTGCTATCACGGCTTGTTTGTTCCCGCCCTCCAGCCGCCGCTCGGCCGCACCGTGCTGGTCGAGAAGCTCAACGAGCAGGCCACGCTGGGCGGCCAGACTTATGCCCTCTCCAGCAACGAGTATGGCGACGGCACCGTTGACCCGCACGGCTACCGGCACATCGAGGCGTTCGAGCTTGAGTCCGGTCTGCCCACTTGGCGCTACGCCCTGGCCGAGGCGCTGCTCGTCAAGCGCGTGTGGATGGTCCACGGCGCGAACACGGTCTACGTCACCTACACCCACGCCCGCGGTTCGCGCCCAATTGACCTAGACGTGCTGGTGATGACCACCCACCGCGACGCGCACAACGAGACGAACGGTGATTGGGAGCCGATCGTCGTCGCCACCGACTCGGGCGCCGTCGTCCACGCCAACGCCACCGGCACGCGCCTGCTGGCCAACGGCGGCACATTCACGCCCGTCCGCCAGTGGCACCGCAATCTGCGCCACCGCGTCGAGAGCGGCCGTGGTCTGCCGGACCGCGAAGACCAATACGCCGCCGGCCGCTTCACGCTCACGCTGGCCCCCGGCGCAACCTGGGCGCTAGTGCTCACGCTGGAGCCCGCCGTCGACCTTGATTGGCGGGCCTCACTCGCCGCCGGCCGCGCTCGCGCCGCCGCTCTAATCTCGCAGGCTGGGCTGGCAGCCGAGCCTGCTTGGGTGCAGCAGTTAGCCCTGGCCGCCGACCAGTTCATCGTCCGCCGGGGGCAGGGCGCGACCGTCATCGCTGGCTACCCCTGGTTTGGCGATTGGGGCCGCGACACCATGATCGCGCTGCCCGGCCTGGCCCTCAGCACCCGCCGCTACGATGTCGCCGCTGACGTGCTGCGCACCTTCGCCCAGTTCGCCAGCGATGGCATGCTGCCCAACCGTTTCCCCGACGCCGGCGAGCAGCCCGAATACAACACCGTGGACGCTACCCTCTGGTACTTCCACGCGTTGGATCGCTACACGGCCGCCAGTGGTGACCTGGCCCTGGCGCGTGAGTTGTGGCCCGTGCTGGAAGACATCGTCGATTGGCATCGGCGCGGCACACGCTACAACATTCATGTGGACCTGGCCGACGGTTTGCTCTTCGCCGGCGCACCCGGCGCGCAGCTCACCTGGATGGACGCCAAGGTCAACGGCCGCGTCATCACCCCGCGCCAGGGCAAGCCCGTCGAGATCAACGCCCTGTGGATCAACGCCTTGCGCGTCATGGCGCGTCTGGCGCACACTCTGAAGCTCGAGCCGGCCGCGCCGTACGCCGAATTAGCCGACCGGGCGACGGCCAGCTTCGAGCAATTTTGGTATTCCGATGGGGGTTATCTCTACGA
>JBBRZY010000839.1:0-2318 GCA_038252885.1 Anaerolineales bacterium
CTGGGCGGGCTGATGATCTACAGCTTCTGGCTGATGCTCACCAGTACCACGTTTTGGATCATCCGCGCGCAAGAGATGGCCAACCTGTTCGAGGGCGTTTATGCCGCTGGGCGCTGGCCCGTGGGCATTTACCCTGGCTGGCTGAGTACGGCGCTCACCTTCTTGGTGCCCGTGGCCTTTGCCGTCACCGTGCCAGCCCAGGCCCTCACCGGGCGGCTAGACGCGCCGACCTTGCTCGGCGCGCTGGCGCTGGCCGTGGGACTGATGCTGCTGGCTCGGTGGGTCTTCTACCAGGGACTGCGCCACTACGGCGGCGCGTCGGCCTGAAATGCCGCTCGGAACCGCCCGGCCCGCACCAACGTCTTAACGAACAAGCCCCCTTGGGGGTGCCGTCCGCCTATGCCACTGCCACCCTACCTACACTGCCTCGAGTTGCCCACGCCCTTCCCGGTTGGGCCGGTGAACGTCTATCTGGCCGAGGGCGATCCCTTGACGTTGATTGACACTGGCCCCAAGGCCGACGTCAGCCGCGCGGCGCTAGAGGCCGGGCTGGCTGCGCTAGGCTACCGCGTTGAGGACCTCCAACAGGTTGTCATCACCCACCACCATGCCGATCACCTGGGGCTGGCAGGCGAGATCGTGGCCCGCTCCGGCGCTCGGCTGCTGACGCACCCCTACACCGTCCCCTGGCTGCGCGACTTCTCCGCCGAGCAACTCCGGCAAGAACCGTTCTACATGCAGGTCTGGGATGAAGGGGGCGTGCCGGCTGAGATCGTCAGCGCCATGCGCCTCGCCAACCGCGGCCTCACCAAGTGGCGCGACAACGCGCCGCCCGACGGCACGCTCGATGAGGGCGATGAGATTTTCCTGGGCGGTGAGCCCTGGCAGGTGTTTCACACCCCCGGCCACGCCGGCGGCCTAATTTGCTTGTGGGAACCGGCCAGCCGCACTTTGCTGGCGAACGATCACTTCATCCGCGACATCTCGTCCAACCCGGTGCTTGAGCCGCCGCCCCACCTGATTGGCCCGCGCCCGCGCCGCCTGGTGGAATATCTGCACCACATGCGCCGCATGGCCGCCCTCGACCCGGCCGTAGCGCTGCCCGGCCACGGCCTGCCCGTGACCGATGTGGCCGGACTGTTGCGCCAACGCCTGGCCTTTCACCAGCGGCGGGCGGCGCGCCTCGCGGGCACGCTCGCGGCCGAACCACTGACCCTTTGGCAATTAACCCAGCCGCTTTTCCCACGCCTGACAAGGCCCATGGATTACTTCCTGGCACTGTCCGAAATCTTGGCCCACCTGGACCTGCTGGAAGCCACCGGCCAGGTCGCTTCGCGGCTTAGCACCGGAGTGGTGCGCTGGGCGCGCCTGCCGGTCGCTCTCGGCTATACTAGCCCCCATGACCTCCCAACCGCCTGAGTCGCCCAACGACAAGCTGCGGCGGCTCGCTGCCGACCAGCGCCAGCAGCCCTCATCCGATACCGCGCCCGGCGCGGCGACGCAGGCCGGGCGCGACACCCAGCCGGCCAAACCGGCCGCGCCCGCCGAACCCACCCAGGCGGGCTCTCCGGCCCTCACCCCACCCGACCCGAACCACACGGTCCGGTTTGGGCCGATGGCGATTCCTGAGCTCGACGACACAGGCCCGATGAAGCGCCAGCCGCCCGAGCCGGCCAAACCGCCGGCCACCATTCCATTTGCCGGCCAGCCAGTCGCCAACCAGAACCGCCCGCCCAAACCAGAAATCAAAGACGGCTGGGTCAATCCTGAGACGGTGGTGCACCCCGCTAAGCCCGCCACACCCAAACCGCTGCCGCCGATTGACGCCGACGGCATGCCGCACGTGCCGGCGCGCGTGCCAGAACAAGACCCATTTGGCACACGGGTGCAGCCCAGCGCACTGCGCTTTGGCAACCGCACCACGCGCCCGCCCGACCGGCCACAGGCGCGCTCAGCCTACACGCCCGAAGTGCTGCCAACCCAGCCCACTTATGGGCCACCGCCGGGAGCCAATCGCGGCCGGCGGCGCACGGCCGGCGGCTGCCTTTGGAACCTCTTTCGCATCACGGCCATTGGGTCGGTGCTGATCGGAATCCTCGCCCTGCTAGTCGTGGCGTTCGGCTATCTCTCGATTGCCGCCACGCTGCCGAGCGTGGACGACTTGCAAGCGCGCGCTTCTCAGTTTGAGACGACGCGGGTGTACGACAGCGCCAGCAACCTGCTGTACGAGATCGTGGATCCGCAGGAGGGCCGCCGCACGCGCGTGCCGCTCGACAAGATATCGCCCTTTCTGGTGGCGGCCACCATCGCCACCGAAG
>JBBRZY010000840.1:0-2308 GCA_038252885.1 Anaerolineales bacterium
AGCATAATCACCAAAGCCAGCGCGGCGGCGATGAGTTCGAGTTGGGTCATAGGGGCGGGAGGCCGACAACGCGACGGGGCGAGGACTAAATCCTCGCCCCGTTTTGTCTGTCAGGCTTCGGTCTGAATGACCTCGATGCCGCCCCTCCACGGGCGCAGCACCTCCGGCACCACAATGCTGCCATCGGCCTGCTGGTAGTTCTCGAGCACCGCGATCAGCGTGCGCGGCAGGCCCAGCCCCGATCCGTTGAGCGTGTGCACCAACTCGGTTTTGCCGCCCGCCTCGCGCCGGTGCTTGACGTTCGCGCGCCGCGCCTGGAAGTCGCCGCAGTTCGACACCGATGACACCTCCAGCCACTCGTTGCAGCCAGGCGCCCAGACCTCCAGGTCGTAAGTCATCCGCGCGCTAAAGCCGATGTCGGCCGTGCACAACTGCTTCACGCGGTAGGTCAGCCCGAGCGCCGCGCAGGTTTCCTCGGCGTGCGCGCCCATCGCCTCCAACTCGGCGTCCGAGTCCTCCGGCCGGCAGAAGATATACATCTCCACCTTGTCGAACTGATGCCCGCGCTTGATGCCGCGCACATCGCGCCCGGCCGCCACCTTCTCGCGCCGGAAGCAGGGCGTGTAGGCCGTGTAGCGCTTGGGCGCGGCCGACAGGTCAATCACCTCGTCCTTGTGCAGCCCGGTCACTGGCACCTCGGCCGTCGGCACCATCCACAGGTCTTCTTCGGCGTCGTGGTACAGGTTGTCGCGGAACTTGGGCAGTTGCCCGGCCGCGAACAGGATGTCTGAGCGCACCATGAAGGGCGTGTAGACCTCGTGGTAGCCCTGGCGGATGTGCAGGTCGAGCATCCACGCGATCAACGCGCGCTGCAGCCGCGCCCCTGCGCCGCTGAGCACGTAGAAGCGCGAGCCGGTCAGCTTGACGCCGCGCTCGAAGTCAATGATGCCCAGCTTCGGCCCAAGGTCCCAGTGCGGCTGGGGCGCGAAGTCAAACTCGGGCAGTGCGCCCACGGTGCGCAGGATGACGTTGTCGTCCTCGCTCGTGCCGGGCGGCGTGCGCGGGTCGGGGATGTTCGGCAAGCCGCTCAGCAGCGCTTGCAGCGTCTCATCCACGCCGCGCACCTGCTCGTCGAGCGCGGCGATCTTCTCGCCCAGCCCCTTCTGCTCCGCAATCTTGGCCTCGCGCTCGGCCGCCTCCTTCAGGCGGCTGATGGCTTTGCTGGCGGTGTTGCGCTCGGCCTTGAGCGCCTCCACTTCCTTCAGCAGCTCGCGCCGCCGCAGGTCGAGCGCCACAATCTCGTCCACCGTGGCGGCTAGCTCGGGGTTCTGGCGCTGGCGCAGGGCGGTCTTCACCGCTTCGGGTTCGGTGCGTATGAAGTTCAGGTCGTGCATGGGTGCCTCCAACGGCCGGCCGGCCGGAAATGTTTGTTGGGATGTGGGGGTGCGTGACAGCAGTTGGGTGGGCGGCGCGGCGGCCGCTAACTAGACCCCGTGCGCCGGTTGCTGCTGACGGCCCAGGCCACGGCGACCAGCGCGACGATGAGCAGGCCGCAGCCGAGCAGGCCGCCTACGATGAGGGTGAGTTCGACGACGCCAATCATAGTGACACCTCCGGCCGGAGCCGCAGGGGCCGGCCCCAGAAACAATACGGCCCTCGATCCTGATGTGGTGCAGGACGAGGGGCCGCTCGTGGTGCCACCTGCTTTTGCCAGCCCGCACGGGGAACGCGGGCCAGCTTCATTCGCGCTGGGTAACGGGAGCGACCCGGCCCGCCTCATCGGTGGGCAACGGCTGTGGCACACGGCCTCAGCAGTAGGAGTGGAAACTATCCGGGGGGCCTGCCGCTTCGCAGCCTTCAGCGGCTCTCTGTCAGGTCCATCCGTCCAGCGTGTCTCCGGCGTTGTTGTGAGCCAAATTATAGAGCGAAAACGCGGCCGGGGTCAAGCGGCGGATGCGCGGCGGGCGGTGGAGGGTGTATTTCAGTTTGGGGGCCAAGACCTAACGGACCGTGGGGCTTCGCAGTCACTCGCGCTCGTCATGGGGGCGCCACCCTCCGCGCGCTCGCCAGCGCGATTCGTCGCCGGTGTTACTGACCGGCGCGCCGATCCCTACGTCCAGCGGGTTTACACGCCCCTTAGGGCCGCTGCCGCTTTGGGCCAGCCAGAAATTTTTCCCAGGGGTAGGTGGGCAAGCCCACCTACCCCTGGGAAAAATTTCCTTCGGTCAGATATGAAGTCTCACAACCCCTAATTGCGGTGAGAAACTGCCTTGACGTTGCCGGCTACCTAGTCTTTTTCCACCTCGCC
>JBBRZY010000841.1:0-2304 GCA_038252885.1 Anaerolineales bacterium
GAGGCTTGGGGGCCATCGCCCTGCCCTGCCTCGCCGTGGCAGGCGGCGCAGTTGGCGGCGTAGACGGCCTGGCCGGCGGCCAGTTGCGCAGGTGGGGCGCTGAGGGTGTAGACGAAGGCCGCCAGCGACCAACGCTCGGCCTCACTCAGGCTATTGCCGAAGGGCGGCATCAGGTTGTCAATCCGGCCGTCGGTGATGACGGTGAACAGGTCGCGCGGGCTGCGGGCGCGGGCAAAGGTCGGATCGGTGAAGTCGGGCGGCAGCGTGGTCAGTTGGGCGACCATCTCGCCATCGCCCTGGCCGGTGGGGCCGTGGCAGGCGGTGCAGTGCTCCAGAAAGACCAACCCGCCCTCGGCGGCTGATGGCGCGGTCATAGGGTGGCCCACATCCGGCACGGCAGGCGAGGGCGTGGCGTTCGGGCCACCTGCAACAGTGGCGGTGGCTTGAAAGAGCGGCGTGGCGTTGGGTGGTGGGGTGACGTCGCCGGCTAGTGAGCAACCCGCCAGCCAGAGCGCCGCCAGGGCCAGCGCGGGCGTAAGCAGCCACCAGCCGCGGCGACGGGCGAAGAGCACAGCGGGTAGCACCGGCATGGGGCTTAGCCCTGTACCTGGGCCGGGTCGCCGGCCGTGGGCAAGGTCTGACCGCAACTGGCGCAGAACTGGTCGCCGGCCAGGGCCACGCGCCCACAGTTGGCGCAGGTGCGTGTGGCCGAGGCGGTGGGGGCCGGGGCAGTGGGCGCGGCAGCAGTTGGGGCGGCGCGCTGACGACGACGGGCAATGGCGGCTTCTAGCTCGTCGCCGGCGGCAGCGGGCGTGATGGCCGGCAGGTTGAGGCCCAGGGCGTCAAGCTGCTTGAGCACTTCTACGCCCTGCCCGACCAATTGCGCCCGTTGCGCGGCGTAGTCGTCTTCGCCCAGCTTGCCGAGGGTGTGGTCGAAATCCAGGTCGCGCAGTTGGATGAGGATTTGCTCGCGCACAGCCAGCAGGGCGTCGGCCGGGTTAGGCTGCCGGTCACGCACGCGGCTGCCAGCGAGCAGCGGGTGGGCCACAATTAGGCTCACCAGCAGCAACAAGGCCAACCCGAGGAATAGAGAGCCAAGGTCCATGCGGCGGTCGCCTACTCAGCCAGCAGTTGGTCAATGACGGCGCTGAGCTTGTCGCCGGTGGTCGGACCGACAAACAACTCGCGCACCGTGCCGGCCTGGTCTACGATGAATGTCTCCGGTACGCCCTTCACCCGGTAGCGGTGCGAAATGTCGGTGCCCAGGTCTGGCCCGTTGGCGTAGGTGATGTCGAAGCGGTCGAGGTAGGCGCGCGACTCAGGCTCGGTGTCCACGTAGGCCACACCCACGAAGACCACGCCCCGGTCGGCGTACTTGACGGCGGTGGCTTGCAGCGCGGCCGCTTCCTGCTCGCACGGCTTGCACCACGAGGCCCAGAAGTTGACCACCACCACCTGCCCGCGCAGATCGGCCAGCGTCACGGGCGGGCCATCGAAGGGCTGCAGCGTAAAGGCCGGCGCGGCTTCGCCCGCCCCCACCTGCCCGGCGGCCAGCGGGCCGATGCGGCTCATCTGAAAGGCCACCAGGGCCAGCAGCGCCAGCAAGCCCACGAGCACTAGCAATTGACCCCAGCGAATGGTGCGGCGCGGCTTCGGAGCGGCGTCGAGGTCGGGCGCGGCGTCGGTTGGGAGAGTGGTCATGCGCTAGATCCGTTTCCGCAGTTCGGCTTCCAGCCGCTGCGCGTACTCGTCGGCGGCGGCCGCGGCCGCGGGCGTGGCGGGCGCGGGGGCCGGCTTGCGCACCATCGGCAGCACCAAGCGCCAGAGGATGACGACGCCGGCCAAGATGACGAGCGGCGGGATGACCCACACCAGCACGTTCAGCCCGCGCCCCGAGGGCCGAGCCAGCACGCGCTCGCCGTACTGCGCCACAAAGTAGTCATCAATTTGCTGGGTGGTCCAGCCAGCGGCCAGCTTCTCGCGAATAGTGGCGCGCCATTGGATGCAGGCCAGGGTGGGGCAGACATCGAGCGGGGTGTTCTCGCACACCGGGCAGTACAGCCCTTTGGCGACGGCGTTCACCTGATCGTCGGTGACGGCCGGCGGGGTGGCCGCCTGGCTGGGCGGCGCGGCCTCGGCGATGGAGACCAGGGCCGCCAGCAAGGCCAGCAGCAGCAGTAAGACCCACACCCAACGCGCGCGCATAAACTTAGTCGCCGGAGAAGGCACGGCTGGGGGCGGCGGCGGGGGTCGTCACGCGGCGGCGCAGCTCGGCGGCGTCGGGCCAGGCGGCGATGAGCGTGC
>JBBRZY010000842.1:0-2296 GCA_038252885.1 Anaerolineales bacterium
ATTAAGCTGCAGTACGACCTGTATTACATCAAGCACCAGGTCTGGTGGCTCGAGCTGGCGATCCTCATTCGCACGGTCGAGACCGTGCTGGGCATGAAGGGCACCTGACGACCGGCGCTCATTCCAACCTGCCGCCAGTCCTTTCCAGGCGTTTGTCCCTACCTTTTTCTCTTTCGCATTCTCTTTTCTTTCCTACCGGTTCTGTCGGTAGTCAGTTGTATAATCCCCGCCATGCCCGAACTACCCGAAGTTGAGACTGTGGTGCGCGAGCTGCGCTTGGGCGGGTCGGCGCGCGGCGCGTCCGTCGTGGGCCAGACCATCGCCCGCGTCACGGTGCGCTGGCCGCGCCACATCGCCACCCCCTCGGCCCAAGTGCTCCAGAAAGAGCTGCGCGGCCAGACCATCACTGGGCTGGGCCGGCGCGGCAAATACCTGATCTTCGAGCTCTCGCGCGACGTGCTGCTCATCCACCTCAAGATGAGCGGCGATCTAATGCAGGTTCCGGCCGGCGCGCCGCGCGACAAGCACGCCCACACCATCTTCCACTTCACCGACGGCACCGCGCTGCGCTTCAGCGACACGCGCAAGTTCGGCAAGGTCTTCCTGGTCAGCCAGGCCGACGAGGTGGTGGGCAAGCTCGGGCCAGAGCCGCTGGAGCGCGCCTTCACCGCCGCGCAGTTGGGCCGGATGCTGGCGGGCCGCCGCCGTCTGCTCAAGCCGCTGCTGCTCGACCAGACCTTTCTAGCCGGGCTGGGCAACATCTACACCGACGAGGCGCTCAACCTGGCCGCGCTCCACCCGCAGCGCCTGAGCGACAGCCTCTCGCCCGCCGAAGTGCGCGCGCTGTGGCTGGGCATTCGCCGCGCGCTGCGCTCTGGGCTGCGCCACAACGGCGCCAGCATCGATTGGGTCTATCGCGGCGGCGGCTATCAGCACTACTTTCGAGTCTACGACCAGGCCGGCAAGCCCTGCCCGCGCTGCGGCACGCCCATCCGGCGGATGGTGGTGGGCCAGCGCGGCACGCACTTCTGCCCCGGCTGTCAAAAACTCAAGGGAAAGCGAAAGGGAGACTGATGCTCCAAAATCCCTACGTGCTACTCGGCGTCGGCGCGCTGGGCCTGGTCGGCTTCGCGATCTTGCTCTACTTCGGCATTCAGAAGCTGCAGGACGAGCGCGCCGCCAAGGACCAGGCCGAGGCCGGCCAAACCCCGGCCGACCCTGCCGCGCCTGAGACCGGCGAGGCCGCGCCCGTGCGCCCCGCCCCGGCGCGCGCCAACCCCGTGCGATCGAGAGGCAGCGCCCACGAAGTGCTGCGCGTGCTGCGCGACAACCTGACGGGCCGGCTGGTGATCGAGCTGGCCGGGCGGCGCTACACCAGCCTGGACGAGGTGCAAGACGCCGCCCTGACCAATGGCCTGCTGACCACGCTCAGCGACCTGCACACCTTCACCGGCGCTCCGGCCGCCCCCGCCGCCGGGCCGGCCGCCCAAGCCCCCGTCGCGCCTGTGCCCGCTGGCCCTAAGGCGGCCCCAGCCAACGCGGCCCCGCCCGCCGCGCCCAAGCCGCTGCCGCCGCCGACCATGAACCCGTTCAAGCAAATGCAGGTGCTGCGCGAGCTAGCCAAGAACCCGCCGCCCGAGCTCAAGAACATTACCGAGCAAATTGACGAAGTGCTGCAAGCCCGCATCGCCGGCACGCCGTTGGCCGAGCGCAAGCTGCGCATGCGCACCGGCCGGAAAGGCGAAGCCCTGTTCGACCTGGATGGCGAGAGCTACCCGTCGGTGGACGAAGTGCCCGACATGGCAGTACGCGAGACGCTGCGGGCCGCCATCACCACCTGGGAGAAGACCCAGTAACGACCCAGGCCCAGAGCAAATTCTTAATCTATTTATACCTGCCCCCGGCCAACAACGCGGCGGGGCAGGAGCGTTCGACAGAACGCCCAACGCTGGCTAACAACAGAACAGCGTATTCCAAACATCAGCCCGCTGTATTCGCGCAAGTGCTCAAGCTGTACGCCCCCACACGAGGACCACATGACCAAGATTGCTCTGATCGGCGCTGGCAGCGTCGTCTTCGCCCGCATTTTGATTGGCGACATCCTGCTCACGCCCGCGCTGCGCGACAGCACGGTGGCGCTGATGGATATTGACCCCGACCGGCTGGAGCGGGCGCGCCAGATCATCGAGCGGCTGATCACCCAACTCGGCGCGCCAGCCCGCGTGGAGGCCACGCTCGACCGCCGCGCCGCCGTCACCGGGGCCGACTTCGTCATCACCACCTTCCAGCAAGGCGG
>JBBRZY010000843.1:0-2290 GCA_038252885.1 Anaerolineales bacterium
ATTGGATTTGAGCAACTCAGCCGGCCAAATCGAAAACTCATCTAGCTCGCGGGCAAGAACATCATTTGTCGTAAGTGCGAACCCATCCGGGAGCCTAAACACTGTGCGTGGAAGCGTATGTCCGTGGTGATAGATGTTGTCCCGAATAGCACGTAGCTTGAAGAATATTCTGCTTCGCCTCTCGTAGAAATTTGCCAGATGGTCCGGGAGGCCATACCTGCGCGCCAATTCTGCCAGTGGCGTCGCGGCCATTTTCCTAAAGGAATCAGGCATCGGTGAACTCGTAGGTACGAGCAGTTTATGAATCACCCTGACAATATTGTGTAGTCGGTCATAGAATGACCGATGATTTCCCAAAGCAGAAGCGATTTCCGTCTGCATCACTGCCATATATGTGAGATCGTCTGGTTGCGAGTTGAAGTAATCAAGCAGGACGAAATATTTGTGAAACAGAGCGAGCATTCCGATAACGTCTTGAAACACGTCATTTTGAGCGGTAATGACTTCCGGGTAGTTTAGATGCTGGAAGATGGAAAAGGTGAACGTCATGTTGGCGTCGCGCCCCGGGCTGGCCGGCTCCCTAGCGATATCCTCGCCATTGACATAGTCAAACGGCCGCATGACAAGCAAACGGCCATCACTTTGCGGAATGTACATTTCGAAACGTCGATTGTCGCAATCGTAGTAGGGGAGTATAGGCACGGCTCTGCGGTAGGCCGGAAAAGGATTGAAGGAGATGTAGGGAAGCTCGCCCGGCCGAATGAAAGTCGGTCCAGACGGCAGTGCCAGATTAGCCGGCGTTTCGCCAGTCATGTATCGCCCTCAAGGTTCATTCCGGAACGAAATTCATTGCTCTAGCTATTTACCGGAGAATACTTCTCCGGCTTCGCCTGCGATTGACAGGCAACACATCCTGCTCGGCTACTGACCGACGATAGCCATGTTGCCCAACACCCCCCACGACGCCCGGAACTGCGCCAGCGTGCGGGTGTAGACGGTGCCGCCATCCAAGACGGTGACGGTGTCCGCGCCGTAGCCGATGACGATGACGGTGTGCTCGTAGGCGGCCACCGTGGTGGTGTGCCCGTTGGAAGCGGCGGTGTAGGCCACCCCCGTGCCGTTGCCGACCGAACCGATGACCCAGGCGATGACCGGGCGGTTGGCGTCTAGCTCGGCGCGCAGAGCGTCCCAGGTGTAGCCGGTGACGGCGCGCGCCCGGACGCCGTAGGCTTGCAGCAGCGCCGCGACCGGCGCGGCGTGCACGCCATACGGCGCGGGCGGGATCTGCCCCAGGTACCCATACACGTCGCCCACGAAGCCGGCGTCCGGGTCGTCCGAGAGCGGCAGACGCCCCAAGAACTCCAACTCGTCAATCGCCACGCCGAAGTAGCCGGCAAAGTCCACCGCCGAGCGCGACTCGCAGTCGAGCGGCAGCGCCTGGCCGCGCCCGCTGACGCTGAGCACTTTGGAGGGGCCGGCGGCCTGGCCGTGGATGACCAACTGCTGCCCGGCGAAGATCAGGTTGGGGTTGGTCAGCCCATTCACCCGCATCAGGTCGCCGACGGTCACGTTGAAGCGCTGCGCGATCAGCGCCAGCCAGTCGCCGCGCTGGACGAGGTAGACGCCCGGGTCGCCGGCTGGGGCAGGCGCCGGCGCCGGCGCTGGGGTGGGCTCTGGCGTGGGCGCGGGGGCCGGGTCGGCGCTAGCGCCGGGGATGATCAGGCTTTGCCCAACATAGATATTCGTGTTGTACAGGCCGTTAGCCGCCATAATCGCCTGCCAGCCGATGCCATACTTCAGGCCGATGCGGAACAGGTTCTCACCCGGCTGGACGATGTGGATGAGGCCGGCGGCCAGCGCGGTGCGGGGCGCCCACAGCGCCAGCGCCAAAGCGCATACGAGCACCGCCTGGCAGATGAGCCGCCGCACTGGGTTAGACGTCGTCGGTTGCCTGTCGCGCATGGGTTCGGGCTGCCTTTCACGCCCCGGGCCGGGGTGGAGCGCATTATGCCCCGACTCGGCCGATTGTCACAACCACACCCCATGCGATGTATTGCAGTTTGGGGCAAAGACTTCAGGGCTATCGACACTAGCGCCAGGCGTTGCGCCCGACTAATCCGTGCGCTCGCTAGTGCATAAACCAACAACCCACTCGCTACCCACCGCACGCGCGACTGCCACAATGCCGCGCTAAAACTCCTTAGACCTCCAATACCCCTTCCACACCCCTGCTCTGAAATTACACTAGCGCGGCCTCCCCTTGCCCGTTGGGCCTGGCGCAGGCCGGCAC
>JBBRZY010000844.1:0-2287 GCA_038252885.1 Anaerolineales bacterium
GTCCGATTGGCGGTTGTGCAATCCCGCCCGCCTGCGCCAACCGGCCTCCTTCAGTCCCCCGAGTTTCTTCAGTCCCCCTCCCCTTCAGCCTACCTGCTGGTAGTAGTCGGCCGGCAAGCGCTCCATGTGCCGCTCCGGCCGCGCCAGCGCCTGCCAGCCAAACTGCTCGTACAGCCCGTGCGCGTCGCGCGTCACCAGCCCAAAGCGCCGCAGCGTTTGCAGTTCGGGGTGCGCTACCACGCAGCTCATCAACCACTTGCCCAATGCGTGTCCGCGAAAGTCGCTGTGTACGTACACATCGCACAGCCAGGCAAATGTGGCATAATCCGTGACGACGCGCGCCAGCCCAATTTGGCGCGCGCCCGTATACAAACCGAAGTTAAGCGAATGGGCCAGCGCCTTCTCCAGCACGGCGCGGTCTAAACCCTGCGCCCAGTACGACTCGGTCGCCAAGTACTGATGGATCGCCTCGACGTCTAGCCGCGCCGGGTCGGTCGAAACCTCAAACTCACCCTGCCGATATTCCGCATGCATCCTGCACCTGCCTCTCCGTTTGGCGTTTTATGGGATATGGATGGCGTCCTGGTTGACACCGGGCGCTTCCACGAACAATCCTGGGTGGACATTTTAACCGCAGCCGGTCATCCGTTCCCATCCGACTTTTTCCGCCGCACGTTTGGCATGAACAACGCCGGCGTGCTCAGCACGCTCTTCGGTCGCCCGGCCACCGGCGCCGAAATGGCGCTGGCCGACCGCAAGGAAGAACTGTTCCGCGAGATCATCGCCGGGCAGGCTCAGCCGCTGCCGGGCGTGCGCGCCTGGTTAGCCCAACTGCACGCGCGCGGCATCCCGCAGGCGGTGGCCTCGTCTGCCCCGCAGGCCAACATTGATGTGCTGCTGGACGCGCTCGGCATCCGGGCCTACTTCGAGACCGAGGTCTCGGCCGAGAAGATGCCCGGCAAGCCCGACCCGGCCGTCTTTCTGGAGGCCGCCCGCCGCCTGGGCCTGACTCCTGAGCGCTGCGTGGTGGTCGAAGACGCCATCGCCGGGGTGGCCGCCGCCAAGCGCGCCGGTATGCGCTGCCTGGCCGTTACCACGACCAACCCCGCCCCGGTGCTGGCCGCCGCCGATTGGGTGGTCACCAGCCTGGCCGACCTGCCCGCTGACGCGTTTGACCGCGTGCTGGCCGGCGACCCGCCGCCCGCCGGAGTGTCCGCTTAGCCGATGTACACCCCCAACCCGCACTCACCCTACCGCGTGAAGTTCGACTTCCGCGTGGACTTTGAAAACGGCGGCCACGTGCAGGGCCAAGACTTTCTCTTGGACCTGGACGAGGCCGCCGTTTCCGACGAAGCCCTCAAAGTGATGCTGGTCGAGTCTATGAACCTGGCCCGCGCCGGGCAGGTGACGATCTACAAGCAGCAGAGCGTGCGGCGGGGCGAGCACGCCGACGCCGCGCCCCTCGTCTAGCCCGCTACAGTGCTTCGATCCTGGTGGCGCTACAGCGCCTCGAGGATATCAAACCGCTTGGCGGCGTATTCCTCTTCCGAGATCAGGTTCGTCTCCAGCAATTCCTTCAACTGGCGCAGCCGATCCATCACCGTAATGCTCGGCGGCGGCGGCGCGGCGGCGGCCGGGTCGGGCGTGGGCATGTCCGGCGCCTTCGACAGCTCGGCCACATACTCGCGCGCCCAACGGCGGCTGGTGCCCAGCTTGTTTTGGATCAACTTCACCGCCTCCAATTGGCGGCCGGCGGCGATCATGCGCCGCAGTTCGTTGTCGGCATCGGGGCCGAGTGGGCGGGTGGCCGTCGGCCCGCCAAAGCGCACCGTCAGCCCCAGCACCAGCAGCGGCACCAGGAACACCAGGAAGTACACGGCCGTGCCCGCGCCGAAGAACTCGGTGGTGGCCAAGTTGGCCGAGCCGGCCTCGTCCACGCAATAGACTTGCTGCATCTGCGCGCGCGGGTTGATGGCCTGGGTCGGGGCCAGGCCGGCATGCTGCCCTGGCGGGCAGGCCACGTTCTCAAACAGCCGCAGCGTGCTCGGCACGGCCACGGCGCCCGGCCCGGCACATAGCAGCGCCGTGATCGCCGCCAGCAGCACCGGCACGACAATCCGCCAGGTGTGAAACTTGGGTTGCGTAGCTTTGGGGTAGCTTGTGCTCATTGCGCCCGCTTTCTGGCCTGCCCGCCCGACGGCCTGTCCGCCGGTGTAACTGTAGCCAGCACCCAACCTTACAAGAAGCGTGCCAGGTGAGCGCGACAGTTCAGAATTGGTAGGGGCAA
>JBBRZY010000845.1:0-2282 GCA_038252885.1 Anaerolineales bacterium
ATCGCCTGCTCCGCGAGCATTTGCAGCAGGCCGGGCTGAGCAAGTCCCGGCCGCAGTGGGGTCAGGTGCGCGGCCAATGGGGGCTGCCGGCCTCGCTGCGGGAGTTTCGGCAGCAAGCTGAGCACCACCGGGTGGCGCGGGAAGCGGCCGCTGAGGCCGAGCGGCGCGAGCAGCGTGACCGCGTCCACGCCGAAGCCCTGGCCGAGCTAGAAGCCGAACAGCGCGCGCAGGCCGAACTGCGCCAGCGGCTGCTGACCGTCTTCCCTGCGTGGGATACCACCGCGCGCACCGGCCAACGGCTGACCCTGCACCTCGGCCCGACCAACAGCGGCAAGACCTTCGCGGCCCTACAGCATCTGATTGCCGCGGGACGGGGCTGGTACCTGGCGCCGCTGCGGCTGCTGGCCCATGAAGTTTACGAACAGCTAAACCGCGGTGGAACGCCCTGCCATTTGTTGACCGGCGAAGAGTCCATCCGGGTGCCCGGCGCGCAGATCACGGCCAGCACGATTGAGATGTTCGCCCCTACGCCGGACGAAGCCTGCACCGTCATTGACGAGGCGCACATGCTGGCCGACGAGCAGCGCGGCTGGGCCTGGACGCGCGCCCTGATGGAATCCAAGGCGCCCGATCTGCACGTGATCAGCGCGCCGGTGGCCGGCCCGCTGGTGCAGCGGCTGGCCGAGGCGGCGGGCCTCCCGCTGCAGACCGTCCGGCATGAGCGTCTGACGCCGCTGGCCGTCAGCCCGCGCCCGTGGTCGCTGGAGAAGCTGCCGCCGCAGACGATCCTGGTGGCCTTCTCGCGCGCGCTGGCGTTGGGGCTCAAGTCCGAGCTGGAGCGTCAGCACCGTCGGCGGGTGTCGATCATTTACGGCGACTTGCCGCCGGAGGTGCGCCGGCGCCAGGCGGCTCGCTTCGCGGAGGGCGACACGGAGATCTGCGTGGCGACTGACGCCGTCGGCATGGGGCTAAACCTGCCGGCCGACCACGTCTGCTTCTTTGAGGTTGAGAAATTCGACGGCCACCAACGCCGCCCCCTAACACCCACCGAAGTGCGCCAGATCGGGGGTCGGGCCGGGCGCTTTGGGCTCTCACGGGCGGGGCTGGTGGGCGCGCTGAACCCGGCTGACCTGGCCGTAGTCCGGCGCAGCCTGGACGGGCCAGAGACGCCGTTGACCCAGGCGCGCGTGGCGCCAGTCCCCGAGGCGCTGGGCATGCTGTCCGGTACCCTGGCCGAGCGGCTGCGTCAATGGACGGAGCTGCGTTCCATCCCGGACAATTGGCGTCAGCTGCTGCGGCCGATGAGTCTGGCGGATGCGATCGAGTTGGCCGAGTTGCTGACGCCGCGCGACGTGGCCACCCTGGGCGATGCCGACGCGCTGCTGCTGGTGCGAGCACCCACCAGCGACGACACGCGTGACTACTGGCGCGTGTGTGCCCAGGCCATCGTGCGGCGGCGGGCCATGCCGCTGCCGCCCGAGGCGCCCGCGCTGATCCGCACCGCCGCCGAGCTCACTGAGGCCGAGCTTAGCATCCGCTGCGCCGACATTTACTTATGGCTGTCGCAGCGCCGGCCCTTTGCCGCGTCGGGTCAAGCTGCCGCTGAAGTGCGCGCGGCCCGCGCCGCAGCCACGCGCGAAGTGGATGCCGCCTTGCAGCGCCGGATTGATACGACCCGCCGCTGCCGCAACTGTGGCCGGCCGCTTCCCACCCACCACCGTTTCAACTTGTGCACGGCCTGCTACCGCGATCCCTGGCGCGTTGGGTGACGAGCTGTCGCTCAGGCCGGCTGGCAGCGCAGTTGAAGCCTGAACCATAGTCGTGCTCAGCGCCGCGGGCTGTCCGGCGGCCGCGTAATTTTGCTAATCCAGCCCTCCAGGCGGTTGAACTCCGTCGACGTCGGCCTACTCAGTCTAGGCGGTGTTCGCCGACGGTCGTCTGCAGCGTCTGGCCGCCCACTTCCAGGTACACCTGACGCTCGGTGACGGTCAGCGCGCAGGCCAGGCGGCGTTCGAGCCGGGCGACGAACGCGCTGATGAAATGGCAATCCAGGGTGTACAGCGGAATCTGGGCGGCCTGGTGGATCGGCGCGCGGCCGAGGTTGTGTTTGAGCACGCCAATATCCTTGTGGGTGTAGACGACAACCCGCTCGGCGAGTTTGCTGGCGCGGTGCAGGCGCTCGGCCGTTGGCGTGCCGACATCGATCCAGACGGTGAGCCGGCCGGTCGGGTCATGCACCCACACAGCCGGCTGGTCGGCGTCGGCCAGGCCCTTGGAGAAGG
>JBBRZY010000846.1:0-2268 GCA_038252885.1 Anaerolineales bacterium
CAAGAACGACCCGCGCGTGGTCGAGCCCGAGTCGGCCGATGTGGTCGCGAAGCTGCGCGCCGCCGGCAAGCAGGTGGACTACCTGGTGTTCGAGAACGAGGGCCACGACGTGCTCAAGATCGAGAACAAGATCAAGTGTTACAACGCGATCACTGATTTTTTCAGGACGCACTTGCAGCCCTAGCCACCGGACAGCCCAGCCTCCAGCCGAATCAAAACCGCCCCCGGCGACCAAGTCGCCGGGGGCGGTTGTGCACTCACCTATCGCAGCGCCAGCGGCAAGTACACGTAGTGGGTGGCCTGGAGCACGGTGAGCGCCACGGCCGCGCTATTGTTGCCCGGCTGCAGATCGAGCATGTACATGCCGATGGTCACCGTGTTCGTATAGACGCCGGCCAGCGTGGGGGTGGCCGTAAGGGTAATGACGGCGCTGGCCCCCGGGTTCAGACTGCCGAGCGCGCACACCACCGGGCCGCCGCCGCTGCACGCCCCCTGGCTGGCCGCGCCGCCCGCCGCCGTGAAGCTGGCCGGCAGCGTGCTTGTCAGCGCCACGCCGGAGGCCAGCGTCGCGCCCACGTTGGTAATGGTCAGCGTATACGTCACCGGGGCGCCCGTGAGCGCCGGGTTTGGCCCGCCCACGGCACTCACGCTCACATCGGTGCTGAGGGGCAGCGCCCACAACTCGCGTCCGGTGGCGGCGGTTTGCGCGGTGAAGTACAGCGCGCCGCCGGCCAAGGTCATCTGCTGGGGGTTGAAGTTTTCCACGCCGGGGGCCACGTCGGCCACCAGCGTGGTGCCGCCGGGCGTGCCGTCACTCTGCCACAATTCGTAGCCGGTGGCCGGTTGCGCGGCGGCAAAGACCACGCTGTCGCCCACGGCCGTCAGCCCGGTCGGCAGCGAGCCAACCGGGCCCGGATAAAGGTCGACCACGCGCTGCGTGCCACCGGGCGTGCCGTCGGTGACCCACAACTCAAACCCGCCCGTGGGATCGAGGGCAGTGAAGAATAGTTGGTTGCCGGCGACGGTCAGCTCAGCCGGCCCCGCCGCGCCGATACCGGGGTAGATGTCGGCCAGCATGGTAGTAGTCAGGCCATCGGCCCGCCACAACTCATAGCCCGACGTGCCGTCGTCGGCCGCAAAGTACACCGCCCCATTGAAAGCCGTCAGCTGTTGCGGGTCTTCGTAGTCAGTGGGGTTAAGGTCATCGCCCCGGCTGAGCGTGCTGCCGTCCCAGCGCCACAGGTCCACGCCCGAGCCGCTGCCCCCGCTGCCCGACCCATCATCCGCAGTAAAGAACAGGTAGTCGTCGGTGGCCACCAGCCACTCAAAAACCGAGTCGCCCGGGCCGGGATTGATGTCGGTCAGGCGCGTTGTCTGCGCCGCCGTTCCGTCGGTGCGCCACAACTCCTGGCCGTGGGCGGCGTCGCGCGCCAGAAAGTACAGCCAGCCGTCGAAGGCGGTGAGGTTTTGGGGGTCGCTACTGAAGAAACCGGTATGGATGTCGGTCACCAGCCAGGTGCCGGCCAGCGTTCCGTCGGTGCGCCACAACTCCTGGCCGTGAACGCCATCCTCGGCGCTAAAGTACCAGGCCGCTCCGAAGCGCGTCAATTCCGACGGGTTGGAACCATCGGTGCCGGTGTAGATATCCCGCACCAGGATGGGGAGGCTGCCGGGCGTGTAGGCCCATAACTCAGAGCCGGTGGCCGGGGCATAGCCGCCGAAAAAGACCTGCCCGGCCCCAGCCCCCAGGATATTGAGCGCGCCGCTGCCTGCTCCCGGCAGCGTGTCGCTGACCGGCAGCGTCGTCGCGCCGCTGCGCCACAGTTCGCGCCCGAGGGCGGCTGTCACCGGGGTAAAGTACAAATCAGTGTCCAAGCCCACAAAATCGTAAGCGCCATTGTCGGCGGCATCGAGGTGGATATTCTTGAGCAAGTTAGTGCCGGCCCCGGTGCCGTTGCTGAACCACAACTCCAGTCCGGTTAGGCCATTGTCAGCCAGGAAATACAGTTGGTTGCCGAGGCCGGCCCGCAGCGCTGTCACTGCCGAGCCGGTGGCGCCCAGCACGATGTCGAGGACCAGCGTGGTGGTGACGGAGTTGTGCTTCCAAAGTTCTTGGCCGTGCACACCGTCGTCGGCGGCAAAGTAGAGCGTATTGGTGACCACGGCGAAGCTGGCCAGCGTGCCGCCCAAGCTGCCGGTGTTGGGGTCGGCCACAAACTCGACGGTGCTGCCATCGGTGCGGAACAGCGCCAGGCCGTGCACAGCATC
>JBBRZY010000847.1:0-2260 GCA_038252885.1 Anaerolineales bacterium
CAGGTGCGTCCGCGTTGAACGCGGCGCAAGATCTGACTGGGAGCAACACCTTTCAGCCATAGGCGGATAGCCTGTCGTCGGCGCCGGAGTTCGTCTTTGTCGTCCATGCCGTCTCCTTGGGAGAGACAGCATGGCCCCGTAACCGGCTGGATGCCAGAACCGTATTTTTCGTGTTCGCGATGTCGTGAGCCTTTGCCGAGCTATTCATGTTCGCGATGTCATGAGCCCTGACAACTAACAAGAAGGCCACCAACGCTGCGACGCTGGTGGCCTTCTGGTTTTGAATAGCAAAGGGCCAATCGGATTTAGTGGCTGCCGGTCAGATCCCCGAGTCCCCTGAGTCCACCCAAGTCCCCCCTCTCTCGACCATCTATGTCCTTCACTTACTTCACGTGCGGCAGCACCTGGTCGGCGATCAATTCCAGCCCTTCCATTTCCTCCACATCCACCCAGTGCAGCATGAGTTCTTCCACGCCGGCGGCGGCGTAGGCGTTCATCTGGTCCACCACCTCGGCCGGCGTGCCCACAAAAGCGTTCCAGCCAGTGCGCAGCGTTTGCTTAATGTCGGCCGTCGAGGCCTGGGCGAAGTCGGCCACGAAGCCGCGAAAACCCTGCACGCGCCGTTCGTTCTCGGCCTCGTCGCGCCCGCACACGATGAACAGGCTCAGCGTGCGCTTGATGTCCTGCGGTTTGCGGCCGGCGGCGCGCACGTTGCCGTCGAGCATAGCCGAGCGCTCCATAAAGCCTTCCGGGCTAAGGTTGTCGCCGTTCCAAATGTCGGCGTAGCGGGCCACCAGCGGCAGCGTGCGCTTGGGACCGCCGCCGCCGACGAGAATGCGCGGGCCGCCGGGCCGGGTCGGGTGCGGCAGCAGCATGGCGTCCTTCAAGTTGACGTACTCGCCGCTGACACTCACCGGCTCGGTCGTGCGCAGCAGCCGCGTGATGGCCTCCAACCCTTCCTCCAACCGCTTGAAGCGCGTGGCGTTGTCGCCCAGCGGGTAACCAAACATCAGATGCTCGCGCTCGTTCCAGCCCGCGCCAATGCCCAGCACCATCCGGCCGCCGCTCAGGTCGTCAATGGCGCTGGCCTGGCGCGCCAGCATAATCGGGTCGCGCATCGACAGCGGCGCGACCAGCGTGCCGAAGCGAATGCGCTGCGTGTGATCGGCCAGGTACGTCAGCGAGACAATCGTCTCCAGCGCGGCTGCGTCCGGCGGCGCGGGCTGAATGGTGAAGTGGTCGGCCCGATACAGCCCCGCAAAGCCTAGCTTCTCCACGGCGGCCACCAGCGCCCGCCAGCGCGGCCAGGTCATGCCAAATTGGGCTTCGCTTGAAATTGAGATTTCCATGTGTGATCCTTGTAGGTGGTAGGCAGCCGGCAACCGCGCTAGGCCGGCGTGGGTTGGAAGGTAGCGTGCAGGGCGGTGCGGAAGCTGCCGCCGCCCGGCACGGTGAGGGCGTCGCCGGCCTGGACCGCCTGCTCCAAGTTGTGCGGCGCGGTCCACGGCTCGATGCCGAGCGCGTACACCCCTTCGAGAAACGCGCTCTGCGGTCCGCCGTAGGGCAGCCAAATCGTCACCCACTTGTAAACGGCGGCGTCCCAGTGCAGGCTAAAGGTCAAGCCCAGGCGCGGGTTGGTCACGGCCAGCGTGCCCTCGCTCAGCCCGGTGGCGAAGATGCCGTCATGCGAGTGCGCCTCGAGGCCGGGGATCTCGCGCAGGTCGAGCATCTCACCGTCGCGCGTCTCGGCCATCGGCCAGGTGCCATGCTGGCCGGGGGCCAAGCGCGCGCTGTCGTCGTACACGGTCGGGTTGTTGTGGAACGCGCCGGCCGGCATCTCCAGCCGGCAGCCCGCCTCCAGAAACGGCGCGCCGACGACGGCGTGCTGGCCCCAGACAAAATGCGCCGGGTTGCTGGCCTCGTTGTAGACCGTCTCGTCGAAGTAGAGCGTGGGCTCGCCCCGCCGCAGCGTCATGGTGCGCTCAAGACGAAAGGGCGTCTGGTGGCAGCGCACTTTGAACACGACCGACACTTCGTCGGCGGTCTCGGTGCTGACGCTGTAGGTCCACGGCACTTCCCCCACCTCGCCATGAAACGGGATGCTGCGGCCCTGGTAGGTGCAGGCGTGGTTGGCGCTGGGGAACAACTCTTGCCAGCCGCCGCGATAGCTTGCCAGCCAGTCCAGCACGCCGTTGCCATAGCTGCCATGCGACAGCGGCAAGGGCGAACGCCAGTCGGCCATGAACAGCATGTTGCGGCC
>JBBRZY010000848.1:0-2250 GCA_038252885.1 Anaerolineales bacterium
CGAGCCGGTGAAGCCGGTGACCACGCTGGCCCCCAGCAACTTGGCGGCCTGGGCGGTGGTCGCCATCTCCTCGGCCGCACGGCGGCGCACGCCATCTTCCTGCCCATCGCCCCACACGCGCGGCGGCAGGATGTGTTGATGGCGCGCGTCAATCGGGTCGCACACCGCCTGACCGAGCAGGTGATTGCCGATGGCCCAAACCTTCAAGCCGTGCTGGGCCAGCGTGTCGAGCCGGCCGCGCACATAGGCGTCGTCGCTGACGGCCTGGACCACATCCAGGTGGCCGCCCCAAGCGGCGATCTCCAGGCCGTCATACCCAAAGGCTTTGGCCTGGGCGCACATCTCCTCGAACGGCAGGTCGGACCATTGGCCCGTGAACAGGGTAACCGGACGCGGCATTGGAAGCTCCTTCTTTAGTGAGGGGTGAACACTACTGACACTGCACGACCGCGCCGTGCTGGGCGGCCGAGGCTTTGATGGCGTCATACAGCCGCGCCATGCGCAGCCCCACTTCGGGCGGGGTCGGGTTGGGCAGCCGCCCGGCGCGCACCGCCAGGAACTGCTCCCACACGCCCAGCGACGGCGGCAGCGTGATGGGGCTCAGGTTGCTCTCGCCCGCCTTTTGGATTTCGAGGAACTCGCCCCACATGCCGGTGCGCAGGATGGCCTGGTCGCAGAAGACCTTGATGTCAGACGCGCAGCTGGGGATGGCCTCGCCGCAGCCGTGCAGCGTGACCAGCGCGCCGGAGGCCAGCCGCCCCATGACCACGCCCATGGTCTCGACCGGGCGGTTGTTGTTGTCGAGCCAGGCGGCCACTTCGACAAACGGCTCGCCGGCCAACTCGACCACCGTGTTGAGCATGTGCGCGCCGGTGTCGAAGAAGAACCCGCCGCCCGACAACGCCGGCGCTTGCCGCCAGGTGTTGGCGGTGTTCGGCCCCCAGTCTTGCCAGATGGTGGCGCTGATGCTGAGCACCGGGCCAACCGCGCCCGAGCGCAGCGTTTCGACGGCCGAGCGCAGGTAGGGCGACAGGCTGCCGGGGAAGGCCACCACCAGCAGTTGGCCGGTGCGGTCGCGCACTTCCATCAGGCCCAGGGCCTCGGCGGCGTTCATCACCATCGGCTTTTCGAGCAGCACGTCTAGCCCGGCCTCCAGGCATAGCTTGGTCTGATCGTAATGATAGACGTGCGGTGTGATAATGAAGGCGGCCTGGGGCTGATAGCGCTGCAGCAGGCGCGCCAGGTTGGGCTCGTTGGGCGGGGCCGCCTGCCCGGCGTCGGTGTAGATTTTGGAGAAGGCGGCATACATCTCCGGCGAGGGCTCGCAGACGGACGAGACGCGCGTGGTGTCGAGCTGCTGCAGGATTTGCTTGGCATGATGGCGGGCCATGCCGCCGCAGCCGATGACGGTAAGATTGACAGGAGAAGACATGAATGGCGGCTCCGAGTGTGGTGGCAGTGGATCGTTGCGGCTGGATTATGGCCTCGGGCTTGGGAATGTCAAGCGACTAAGGAGAGAAAGAGAAAAAGAAAGAGGCAAGGCATAGGTCGCCAATCTGGCTATAATGCGCCGCAGCGCCTGTTGCTCATCCGCTTAGCACGCCGGCCCGGCCGGTGCGGCTGGTTCGGTTTAGAAAGGAACGGCTGTGGAGTCACAACCCCGCGTAACGGTTTGGAGCGAATTTCGGCACGAGAAAGAGCATCCTGAGATCGCCGCGATTTACCCCGACGGCCTCCACGGCGCAATTGCGGCCGGGCTGCGCGCGCACGGCCTAACCCACGTGCGCACTGCCACGCTCGACGAGCCCGAGCAGGGCCTGAGCGCCGAAGTGCTGGCCGAGACCGATGTGCTCACCTGGTGGGGCCATGCCGCCCACGGCGAGGTGAGCGCTGAGACGGTCGAGCGCGTCTACAACCGCGTGCTCGATGGCATGGGGCTGATCGTGCTGCACTCCGGCCACTTCTCCAAAATTTTCATCAAGCTGATGGGCACCAGCTGCAACCTGCTGTGGCGCGAGGCCAAAGACCACGAGCGCATTTGGGTCGTCGCGCCCGGCCACCCCATCGCCCACGGGCTGGCATCGCACCTGGAGATCGGGCCGGAAGAGATGTACGGCGAGCACTTCGACATCCCGGCCCCCGAGACGCTGGTGTTCATCAGTTGGTTCTCGGGCGGCGAGGTGTTTCGCAGCGGCTGCTGCTACACGCGCGGCCAGGGCAAGATTTTCTACTTCCGCCCCGGCCATGAGA
>JBBRZY010000849.1:0-2247 GCA_038252885.1 Anaerolineales bacterium
GGCGCGGGGCAGGGCGCCCGGCTGGTCGGCAATGGGCGCCGCGCCGATCAGCGCGCCGCGATAGCGGGTGGGCAACGCGTGGGCGGCATCCTCGATCACCACCAGGTCGTGCTCGCGCGCGATGGCGTGAATGGCGTCCAGGTCGCACGAAAGGCCGGCCAGGTGCACTGGCAGGATGGCGCGCAGCCGGCCGCCGGCCCCACTGGCCGCCTGGAGCTGCTTGACCTTGGCCACCGCCTCGCGCAGGCGCGCCGGATCGAGGTTGAGCGTGACCGGGTCCACGTCGGCAAACAGCGGCACGGCGCCGAAGTAGCGCACCACCTCGGCCGTGGCCGCGAAGGTCAGCGGCGTAGTGAGGACGCTGTCGCCGGCCTGCAGCCCGATGGCCTCCAGCGCCAGGTGCATGGCGGCCGTGCACGAGTTGACCGCGATGGCGTGGCGCGCGCCCACGAAGGCCGCGAAATCGGCCTCGAACTGGCGCGTCTTGGGGCCGGTGGTCACCCAGCCGCTGCGGATGGCGTCGGCGACCTCGGCGATCTCGGAGTCGTCGGTGTCGGGCAGGGCGAAGGGGAGGTAGGCCGGGCGGGCCAGAGCCGAAGCAATCGGAGCTAACAGAGTCATAGCTTTCCCCAGCTTCCGGGTTCCCACGGCTGCACGCTGGCTTGTAGAGGTGCGGGCCGGCTGCTATCACCCCACCGGTTCCAAAACCTAACCAGCCCAGCTAGGAAGCCCAGTCCGTAACTGAAGTGCAAGATAGCAAATACCAACGGTAATAGTAGAAGGTGCTGCCAACCATTTTTCGCGGCTGTCCATAAAGTCGCGACCAGGTTGGCGGTAATGTATGACCCACCCACGAAGGCCAATAGCACACCTCCGCTTGGCACAAACCCGGCAAGCAAAAGGGATACCAGCAGCACCCCAACGAATGCCCCCGGCACAAACTGCCTAGGCTTCATTTGCAGTGGATGTTTTTGGAGCACCCGGACTTTCCAGTAGCCATATTGCAGATACTGGAGCCAGAGCCTCGCCAAGGTGGCCCGACTGCGATATCGGGCACTGGTTTCTGGGATAAGTAGGATGCGCCCTCCCGCGGCCCGCAAGCGATAGTTGAACTCATCGTCTTGATTGCGTATCAACTCCGCATCCAACACACCAATGCGTTCGAATACCTCGCGTGCATACATTCCAAAGGCCACCGTGTCTACGTATTTCTGATGACGGCTGCCGACGCGGAAACTAACTCCGCCTACACCGAACACCGACTGCATGGCCACAGCAATGGTCGCTGCCTTCTTAGTGTCCCCCTGCGCTAGTACTAGCCCGCCGACGCAGTCGACCTTTTCAATTTGAAAGGCACGAATGCACGCCTCAACATAGTTGTCTGCCAACTCCGTGTGACCACCCATCATCAATATGTATTGACCACGCGCTTTTGCAATGGCGGTATTGAAGCCGCTCGCCATGATCCGGCCGGGGTTGTCAATCAAATGGACTCTGGTATCTGACTTGGCCAGCGCGGCGACTTGCTCGCGGGTGCCATCGTCTGACATGCCGTCAGCCACCAGAATCTCGAAACGTCCCGCCGCATATGATTGGTTCAGCAATGTCTGCATCGTAAGCAATATGTGCTTTGTTTCATTTCGCACTGGCATCACAATGCTGACCGTTGGCAAGTCTCGCGACCTACTGTTCATACACAAACCTGGCAATGGCGTGAACAACCGACATCTGCTGCTGGTTCGTTAGTTCAGGGTAGATGGGGATGGCCAACGACTGTGCAGCAGCCCTTTCGCTGGCTGGCATGTCACCCGGCAGGTAGCCCAATTCGTGAAAGCAGGCCTGCACGTGCAAGGGCACAGGGTAGTAGATCTCCGTGCCTATGCCACTGGCCTTGAGGGTCGCGGCTAATTCGTCGCGAAAGTTACAGCGAACCACAAATTGATTGTAGATATGCCGCCTATCTGGTGCTTCGGTCGGCATGTCGACTACTCTGTTGTGTGCGATGCGAGCCTTGCCTTGTGTCTCGTATGACAGTCCGGCCTGTTTGAACTGCTCACAATAAAATGTGGCATTGGCCTGGCGCGCAGCAGTCCAACTGTCAAGATACTTCAGTTTGACGCGCAGCACGGCGGCCTGCAGGGCGTCAAGTCGGAAATTGCCGCCGATAAGTTGATGGTGATACTTTGGATGGGCGCCATGATTGCGAAACAGCCGCACGCGGTCCGCCAGGGCGGGGTCGTTTGTGAC
>JBBRZY010000850.1:0-2244 GCA_038252885.1 Anaerolineales bacterium
CCCGCATCGAGTTGTTCGGCGACGAGATCGACACGCTCCGGCGCTTCGACCCGGCCACTCAACGCTCCGGCGACAAACTGGCGGCCGTCACCATCACCCCCGCCCGCGAGGCGCTGCCGCGCTATTGGAACGCCGTCTGGGCCGTAGAGGCCGAGGACGACGAAGCGCCGCGCGTGATTGAAGGGCTGCCCGTTCCCAACCTGGAATTCTACTTGCCGCGCATGTACGCGCCGGCCGGGCTGATCGAGTATCTGCCCGAGCGCTCGCTGGTGCTAGTGGACGACTGGCGCGAGCTGGCCGGCACGATTGAGGAGTTGGAGGAGCAGGCCATTGCCTTGCGCGTCGAGCAGATGGCGGCCGGCTTGGTGCACGCCGACGACCCACTGCCCTATCACCCCTGGGCCGAGCTGCAAGACGAGCTCAGCAGCCGCCTGCCCGCCCCGCTCATCCTGGCCGCGCCCGAAGACGAGACCACCCCCCTCATCGACCTGGGCGCGCGCTTCCACCCTGGCCCGCGCTTTGGCGGCCAGCTCAAGAACCTGCTGGACCACCTCGAAGCGCTTAGCGCCACCACCGATCGCGCCGTCGTCGTCACCCGCCAGTCGCAGCGCCTGGCCGAAATGTGGGGCGAGCAGCGCGCCTATTTGCCGCCCGCCGACACGCTCTACGGCCTGCCGCCCCGTGGCGCGCTGGTGTTTGTGCAGGGCGCGCTGGCCGATGGCTGGCGGCTCGACATCCCCGACGCCCTCGACAGCGCCCTCCCGGCCAGCCTGCACCTGCTCACCGACGCCGAGGTCTTTGGCTGGGCCAGGCCCGACGCCGTCCGCGCCCGCCGCCGCTCGCGCCCCGCCGCCCGTTCGCCCGAGGCCAACTACGCCGACCTGAACGATGGCGATTACGTCGTCCACATGGATTTCGGCATTGGGCGCTTTCGCGGGCTAGTATCGCGCTCAGTCGAAAACCTCGAGCGCGAGTACCTGTTGCTCGAATACGACCAGGGCGACGAGCTCTATGTGCCCATCCACCAGGCCGACCGCCTGACGCGCTACATCGGCGTCGACGAGAACCACGCCCCGGCCCTCTCGCGCCTCGGCACGGCCGATTGGATCACCGCCAAGAGCCGCACCCAACAGGCCGTCGAGTCCGTGGCGCAAGACCTGCTGGCGCTCTACGCCGTGCGCGAGTCAGTCAACGGCCACGCCTCCGCCCCCGACTCGGTTTGGCAGGCCGAACTCGAAGCCTCCTTCCCGTATGTCGAGACCGACGACCAACTCCGCGCCATCCGCGAAACCAAGGCCGACATGGAAAGCCCGCGCCCCATGGATCGCCTGATTTGCGGCGACGTGGGCTACGGCAAGACCGAAGTCGCCCTGCGCGCCGCCTTCAAGGCCGTCATGGACGGCACCCAGGTGGCCGTGCTGGTGCCGACCACCGTGCTCGCCCAACAGCACCTGCACACCTTCCAGACCCGCCTGGCCCCCTACCCCGCCCGCGTCGAGATGCTCTCACGCTTTCGCACCCGGGCCGAAGCCGACGCCATCATTAAGCTGCTGGGCGAGGGCCAGATCGACATCGTCATCGGCACCCACCGCTTGGTGCAAAAGGATGTGCAGTTCAAGAACCTCGGCCTGGTCATCATTGACGAGGAGCAGCGCTTCGGCGTGACCCACAAAGAGTACTTCAAGCAGTTGCGCACCGAAGTCGATGTGCTCACGCTCACCGCCACGCCCATCCCGCGCACGCTCTACCTCTCGCTCACCGGCGTGCGCGACATCTCCACCATCAACACCCCGCCCGAAGAGCGCCTGCCCGTCATCACCCACACCGGGCCATTCAACGAGCGCCTGATCCGCCAGGCCATCCTGCGCGAGCTAGACCGCGACGGCCAGGTGTTCTTCGTCCACAACCGGGTGCAGTCCATCGGCGTCATCCGCCAAAAGCTCGAAGAGATCGCGCCCGAAGCGCGCCTGGGCATCGCCCACGGCCAACTGGACGAGCATGAGCTCTCGCGGGTGATGGATGAGTTCACTCAAGGCGAGATTGATGTGCTGCTCTGCACCTCGATCATTGAGAGTGGGCTAGACATCCCCAACGCCAACACCCTGATCGTAGACCGGGCCGACACCTTCGGCCTGGCCCAACTCTACCAATTGCGCGGGCGCGTCGGGCGCGGCGCGGCGCGGGCCTACGCCTACTTCTTCACCGACCGCCGCAGCCGCCCCACCCCCGAAGGCTACCAGCGCC
>JBBRZY010000851.1:0-2238 GCA_038252885.1 Anaerolineales bacterium
ACCTGCTCGGCGGTGGGCGGCAGTTCGGCCGCCACCTGCGCCATCATCAACGACCGCAATTGCTCGGCGTGCAGCGCGACGCGGAACTCGGCGAGCGTGTAGAGATTAACTTGCAGCCAGGCTTCGAGCGCGCTGGAGCCACCCAATTCGGTGGTGATCGTCTCTAGCGCGGCGTCCACGTTGGCTGGGTCCACGCTTAAGCCAGCGGCCACGGCGGCCTGCTCTACCACGGCCTGCTCAACGAGCGTGTCGTAAACGGTCGCCGGGCAGGTGGCCGGGTCGAGCGCGGCGGCGGCTAGCCCCTTCTGGCAGCGCGCCAACTCCTGGTCGTACACGGCCAACGGAATGGCCTGACCGTTGACCGTCGCCAGCAGCGGCACGGGCGTCGGGCTGGGTTCGAGCGTGGCGCTCGGCGCAGCAGCGGTCAGCGAAGCCACCGCCGTCTGGGTCGCCAGCGCGGGGGCTGGGGTGGCGCTGGGGTCTGGCCCCGGCCCCTTGCACCCGACCAGTGCCCCGACTACTACCAACCATACCCCAATCCCGGCTATTCGTCTAACCAATTCTATACCTTTGACTGATTTTGGCCCAACGGGTGGAATTATACACGGCCGGAGGGGCGTCACAAGCAATTAGCATGACATAACGAAAGCAGCGCGCCGGGGCCAGGGGACCAAGCCCCTGACCCGGGCACGGGGGCATGCCGGGCGAAGTGGCGCTAGGCGTCGTTGACCAGCGTGAAGATCATCGGGCGGCGCTTGAGCTCGGCATAAAAGAAGTCGGCCAGCGCTTGGGTGACCTTTTCCTTCAGCGCCTGGGGCGAGCCGACCGAGCCGTTGGCGCGGGCCACGGCCTGGGTGATTTGCGCTTGGGCGGTGGCGAACATCTCGTCGGCGTCGCGCACGAAGACGAAGCCGCGCGAGATGATCTCGGGCTTGCCGGCCAGTTGGCCGGCCTGGTCGAGCCGCAGGTTGACGATGACGAAGCCGTCTTGGGCCAGCGCCTCGCGCTCACGCATGACGCTCGGGCCAATGTCGCCCACGCCGCTGCCGTCGACATAGACGTAGCCGCCGGGGATGCGCTCGGCCACGCGCACGGCGCCGTCTTCAAACTCCAGCACGGTGCCGTTCTCGACCACCATGATGTTCTCGGCCGGTACGCCCACTTCGCGCGCGATGGCGGCGTGCTGGGTGAGGTGGCGCAACTCGCCGTGGATCGGGATGAAGTTGCGCGGCTTGACCAGATGGATGAGCAGCTTCATCTCTTCGGCGCTGGCGTGGCCGCTGACGTGCACGGGGGCAATCGGGTCGTAGATCACGCGCGCGCCGCGCTGCAGCAGCTTGTTGATGGTGCGGTGCACCATCTCCTCGTTGCCGGGGATGGGGTGCGACGACAGCACGATGGTGTCGTTCTCGATCAGGTCGAACTGGCGGTTGCGCGCCTCTCACAGGCGGCCCAAGATGGAGGAGGGCTCGCCTTGCGTGCCGGTGGTCATGATGACGATTTTGGATGGGTCCTGGCGCAGCGCCTCGTCAATCGGCAGGAGCATGCCGTCGGGGACGTTCAGGTAGCCCAACTTCTGGGCCATCTTGGCGTTCTCGACCATGCTGGTGCCGACCAGGGCCATCTTGCGGCCGTGGCGGTAGGCGGCGTTGAGCACCTGCTGGATGCGCGAGATGAGCGAGGCAAAGGTGGCGACCAAGATGCGGCCGGGCGCTTCGCGGAAGACCTTGTCGAAGGCCGGGTCAATGACCGCCTCCGACGGGGTCCAGCCGGCTTTGTCGGCGTTGGTTGAGTCGGACAGCAGTGCCAGCACGCCGCGCCCGGAGAACTCGGCCAGCTTGGCGTAGTCGGTGGGCCAGCCATCGACCGGGGTGTGGTCGAACTTGAAGTCGCCGGAGTGAACGATCAGGCCGGCGGGGGTGGTGATGCCCAGCCCGACGCCATCGGGGATGGAGTGGCAGACGTGGAAGAACTCGACGCCGAACGGGCCGATAGCGACCTGGTCGCCGGCGTTGACGGTGTTGAGCTGGACCTTATCGAGCAGGCGCGCGTCGCGCAGCTTGACTTCGAGCAGGCCGCGCGTGAGGGGCGTGGCGTAGCGGAATGTGTCAAGGGGTTTTGGACACTCCCGGCAAGAATTTAGGCTCGCTGGTCAGGCACTTCCTGGCTGGGAGCCGGCAGTTCCAGGGTCTTGGGCGCATTGATCCAGACTTCGTCGGCCCACCGCGGTGGCGTCGG
>JBBRZY010000852.1:0-2237 GCA_038252885.1 Anaerolineales bacterium
GCCAAGGACACTTTCCGCAACACCGCCGATGGATTATCCGATGTGGTGATCGCCATTGCGTGTGGCTTGCACAATCTGCGTGTCTCGCGCCGGGCCGGACGACATCGTAACTCATCCGCTTATTTTCGATAGAGTCTATTCCCAGATATCCTGCAATTCATCTGCTTTCAATCCACTTCCAAGCTTGTTGTTTGCAAATTCCCAAAACCGATTCAAGCCATCCTTTTGTCTTGTCCATTCCTTGAACTGGTCATAAGTTGGTGTAACTACATTTATCCTCTCCTCGCCCAATGCCCAATAGACCTCATGAAAAATCAAATTCAAATCTAAGCCCAATTGCTGGGCAAGCCGCACTACTTCAGAACTTACTGTTTCCGCATTCATATTCGAGCTTACAGTATAGTACGATACATAAAGAACGGGCTAGCTACAAATTGTGAAGTGTGCAGCCATTGGACTAAAAATTACTTTCAAAGCCACAGCTCCCGACCAGAACAACCGACTGGAGTCACACGCCCCCGAGTCCCCCAGCCCCTCGCCTCTACGCTACAATTACTCCAGGCACGCACACTGCGCCGCCCGCTACAATTACCCCATCGCCCAGCGGCGCTCGGCCGCTGCGCTCGTCGAGGACATGTCCGTGACCCAACAAGCTACCCTCATCGCTGGCGCCTGGCGCACCGCCCCCGCCGGCACGCCCACCCTGGCCTCCATCAACCCCACCACTGGCGAAACCCTGCCCGACACCTACCCCGTGTCAGACTGGGCCGCGCTCGAAACCGCGCTGCTCGCCGCCCGCGCCGCGCAGGCCGACCTGCTGGCCCGGCCCGATTGGGCCAATGCGATGGCCGGCTTTCTCGAAGGCTACGCCGCCCAGCTCGAAGCCCGCACCGACGCGCTGGTCGAGATGGCCCACGCCGAAACTGCCCTGCCGCGCGAGCCGCGCCTCAAGGCCGTCGAGCTGCCGCGCACCATCAACCAACTGCGCCTGGCCGCCGCCGCCGCCCGCGAGCCGAGTTGGCGGCAGGCCACGCTCGACACCAAGGGCAAGCTGCGCTCGTACTTCGCGCCGCTCGATGGCCCCGTGTTCGTGCTGGGGGCCAACAACTTTCCGTTCGCCTTCAATGGCGTGGCCGGTGGCGACCTGGCCGCCGCGCTGGCCTCCGGCCACCCGGTGCTCACCAAGGCCCACCCCGGCCACCTGGGCACCAGCCGCCTGCTGGCCGAGGCCGCCTTTGCCGCGCTCCAAGCCAGCGAACTGCCGCCCGCGCTGTTCCAAATGATCTACCACCTCGCGCCGGAGGATGGCCTGCGCCTCGTGGCGCACCCGCTGCTGGGGGCCACCGCCTTCACCGGCAGCCGCACCGTGGGGCTGCGCCTCAAGGCCGCCGCCGACGCCGCCGGTGTGCCGATCTACCTGGAGCTGTCGGCCATCAATCCGGTGTTCTTCTTGCCGGGGGCGCTGGCCGAGCGCGGCCCGGCCCTGGCGGACGAATACGCCGCCTCCGGCCTCATGGGCGCGGGCCAGTTCTGCACCAACCCTGGCCTGCTGCTGCTGCTCGATGACGCCGCCGGCCGTGCCTTTGTGGAGAGCGTGGCGGCCAAGTTCGCGGCGGCCAAGCCCGGCGTCCTCCTCAGCGCCAACGCGCCCGCGCTCTTGGAAAAGGCCGTGGCGGGTCTGCACGCCCACGGCGCCGAGATCGTGGTCGGCGGCCAACCGCTGCCCGGCCCGGCCAGTTGCTTCAACAACACCCTGCTGCGCGTCAGCGGCGACGCCTTCCTGGCCGAGCCGGAGGCGCTGCAGCGCGAGGCCTTTGGCCCCACCGGCCTCATTGTCTTGGCCCGCGACGCCGACCAGTTGGCCGCCATCGCCGAGGTGCTGGAGGGCAGCCTGACCGGCGCGTTCTACACCCACACCGGCGCGGACGACGATGCGCTCTACGCGCGCCTCGCCCCGACCGTGCGCCGCAAGGTCGGCCGCCTGCTGAACGACAAGATGCCCACCGGCGTCGCCGTCAGCCCGGCCATGATGCACGGCGGGCCGTACCCCTCCAGCGGCCACCCCGGCTTCACTGCCGTCGGTCTGCCGGCCGCCATGCATCGCTTCGCCGCGCTGCAGTGCTTCGACAACGTGCGCCCCGACCGCCTGCCGCCCGAGCTGCGTGACGCCAACCCCACCGGCACCATGTGGCGCATGATTGACGGCGCCTGGACCCAAGCCGACGTGCCGGCTAAGC
>JBBRZY010000853.1:0-2236 GCA_038252885.1 Anaerolineales bacterium
ACGTGGTGTTCGTGGGCTACATGCTGCACCAACTGCGCGACCCGTTGCGCGCGCTGGCGGCGATCCGCAGCGTGTGCACGGGCAGCCTGATCGTGCTGGACCCGATCCTGTTCTACCGCTCATTGCTCAGTGGCGCGCCGCTGGCCGAGGTCGGGGCGCGGCGCGCGTACCAGGATTGGTGGTACTTCAATGCGGCCGGGCTGCGGCGGCTGGTGGCGCTGGCGGGCTTCCGGCTGGCGGGCGACAGCGGGCGGGTGTACTACCGGCCGGGGCCGACGGTGACAGTCGATTGGTGGACGAGGATGCGCATGACGTTGACCGGCGAGGCGTGCTCGCTGGCGGTGCGGGGGGAAGCTGGGGACTCGGGGGCGTAGGGCTGGGGACTCGGGGGACTCAGGGGCCACATTTTCGACATCAGGCCGTGCAAGTACCAGCGGTGAGATTCCTCACCCCGCCAACTCCTCGTTGTTAGTATCAGGTCGTGAGCGGGGCTTCGGAATGACAGGCAAGAGCGTATTGGCCGTGCGGGCCATCATGTGAGAGCCGGTTCGGTAGCCCCGCAGTCAGTCCCCCGAGTCCAAGCGAAACATCCCCCTAAGTCCAAACTATTATTCGGCCACCACCACGCGGTTGCGGCCGGCGTGCTTGGCTTGGTAGAGGGCGGCGTCGGCGGCGCGCAGCAGGGCCGCACCGGTCTGGCCGTGCGTGGGGAAGGCGGCCACGCCGAGTGAGAGCGAAAGCTGGGCCACGGCGCCCTTCGGCAGCGGTTGGGCCTGAAAGGCCAGGCGGTGCTGCTCGGCCCGCTGCCGGGTTTGCGCCAGGTCGGCCGCCGGCATGATCAGCGCGAACTCCTCGCCGCCGTAGCGGCAGGCGATGTCGCCACCGCGCATGTTCTCGAACAAGTAGCGGCCCAACTGGCGCAGCACCGCGTCGCCGGCCTCGTGGCCGTGCTCATCGTTCACCTGCTTAAAGTGGTCCACATCGAGCATGATGATGCCGACCGGCTGGCCGTGCCGCGCCGCCTGGAGCAGTTCACGCTCCAACGACTCCTCCATGTAGCGCCGATTGAAGAGGTTGGTCAGCGGGTCGCGGATGGACTGCTGCCGGAGCTTGTCGCGCAGGTTGAGGTTGGCGAGGGCCAGCGCTAGACTATCACTCACCAGCTGGGTAAGCTGAAGCAGCGAGTCATCGAATTGCGGCGCGGGCTGGCCGGCGGCCGCGCTCAGGCTGAGCAGCCCCAACATTTCGCCGTGGGCCTGGATGGGGACGCAGACCGCCAGGGCCGGCGCGCTGGGCAGATGGCGGCAGGCGCTGTGCATGGGCTGGGCCACGCCCGACTGGTACGTCCGGGCGCGCCGCAAGGCCCAGCAGTCGTCTAGCCCAAACTCCTGCGCCTGGGGCGCTGGCCCGCCCCAGGCCGCCGCCAGCTCGACCCGTTGGCCGCTGCTACTGGCGCTGTAGAGCGCGCCATCCTCGTCGGGGAACAACTGGTCGACCACCCCGGCCGCCACCTGAAAGGCCTCTGCTCCGGTCACACACGCCTGCAAGTGCTCTTCCAAGTCGTGCAACAGCGCCATCTGGCGCACGCGCTCAGTTAAAGCCTCGTTGGTCGTGCGTAGGCCGTCGGCGGCCTGGATGCGGTGGGTGATGTCGTGGGAGATGCCGATCAGCCCCTGCACGCGGCCCTGCCGATCGATCAGTGGCACCTTGGTGGCCGAAAACCAGCGCGGTTGGCCGTCTAGGGTGGGGTTGTACTCCTGCCGGTCAATCAGCGGCACGCCGGTCTGAATTAGCTGTTGTTCTTCGGAGAAAAACTCCGCCGCCAGGTGCGCGGCCTGAAAGTCGGCGTCGGTCTTGCCATAGGCAGCGGCCGGGTCGCTTAGCCCCAACACGCGGGCCTGGGCTTGGTTAATGCGCGTGAAGCGCGAGGCCGAGTCCTTGAAGTAAATAGTGTCGGGGATGTTATCCATCAGCGCCTGGAGTAGGTCGCGCTCCTGGGCCAGCGCCGCCTCGACCCGTTTGCGCTCGGTGATGTCGGAAGTGACGATCACGGCCCCCAAGCTCGAGCCCGGCACCGGCACGGCGCTGACGCTGGTCCAGACCACCTCGCTGCTTTCGAGCACCACCCCCATTTCAACATCGAGCACGGGCTGCTGGGTCTCGAAGACGCGCGTGCTGGGCCGCTCGGCCACGTCGAGCGCGACGCCGTTAGGGTGAATGAACTGGCGCGCGCCGG
>JBBRZY010000854.1:0-2220 GCA_038252885.1 Anaerolineales bacterium
AGCCGGCGGCGGCGATGAGCTGCACCTGGCGCTCGCGTTTGGCGGGCTCGACCTCCTGCTGCAAGAAGGTGTTAATGCCGAAGGGGTTGACGCCGTTGTGGGCGATGGGCGCTTCCGGCTGGAGGTCGAGCGGCGGGCGGACGAGGTCGGTCAGCAGGTGGCCGACGGCGTGAACCTGCTCCAGCGGGCCCTCCTCGCCGGTGAGCGCGAACAACTGCTGGCGCAGCGCAGCGCGCTCGGCGTAAAGCACGAGCAGCAGCAGCAAGAGCAGCAGCGCCACCACGAGCAGGGCAACGGCGGGGCGCTTCTTCATCGGCCGGCCGCCAGCGGCAGTTCGAAGCTGAAGGTGCTGCCCGCGTTCGGGCGGCTGTCCACTTCCACGCGCGAGTCGTGGGCCTCGACGATGCGCTTGACCAGCGCCAGGCCGAGGCCGGTGCCGTCCACCGTTTCGGGCTTATCCACCGCCTGGGCGAAGGGCTGAAAGATCTGGCCCAGCCGCTCGGGCGCGATGCCCGGGCCGGTGTCGGCCACCGACAGGCGCAGGCTGGCGGGCCGGGCTTCGGCGCTGAGCACCACCTCGCCGCCCTCGGGCGTGAACTTGATCGCATTGTCGAGCAATTGGTAGAGCACCCAATGAATTTTCTCGGCGTCGGCGTAGACCAGCGGCAGGTCGTCGGGCAGGGTGTGGCGCAGACTGAGCAGCTTCTCGGTGGCGCGCGGCTCGAAGTAATCCCACAGGGCCGGCACGAGGTCGGGCAGCGAGATGGGCGTGGCATTGATGATCAGCCGGCCCTTGACGCTGGAGGCGAATTGAATCAGGGCGTTGATCAGCCCTTCTAGCCGGTTGGCCGAGCGCTGGATGGTCTCGACCGCCTCGGACTGCCCGGCCGTTAGTTGGCCCAGGCTGCCGTTAAGCAGCAAATCGGCGAAGCCCTTGAGCGGCACCAGCGGGGTGCGCAGCTCGTGCGAGATGTTGGCGATGAAGTTGGCCTTGAGTTCCGAGAGCTCGGTGAGCTGGGCCAGGGCGGCTTCGAGCGCCTGGGTGCGGTCGGCCACGCGCTGCTCGAGCGCGCGGTTGTTGGCCTCCAGCGCGGCCTGCAACTGCCGCACCTGCTCGATGCTGGCCAGTTCAAGCTGCGCCGAGGTGATGATGTCCATGGTCAGTAGGGTCTGGCCGATGGTCTTGTGCCCGCCCAACGCGGCCAACTCGCGCTGGCGGGTGAGGCCGGCGTTCAGTTGGGCGGCGGTGATGTAGCCCTGGTTGACGAGATACTCGCCGAAGCGCGGCAGGGCGTGGCTGCGGCCGGGCAGGCTGGGCGCGGGGGCGGTGACGCCGGCCAGGGTGCTGCGCTCGGCCAGGACGGCGGCCAGGGCCAGGTTGGTGCCGCAGGCGCGGCAGGCCAGGTCGCCGGCGCGCACGGGGGTGCGGCACTGCGGGCAGACGAAGATGGGCGTGGTGGCCGGGATGGTGGACATGCTGGCGGCAAGTATAACGCGGACATCGGAGAAGGGGGACTCGGGGGAAATTCAAAAGCTTTGGCCACGAATTACACGAATTGGGTAAGGGGAAGGCGGAGGTTGCGCCTGAGTCAAGCGGAGGCGGGCGGCAGCGGAAACAAAAAGCGCGCGGCATCGGCCGCGCGCTTGACGTTCTTCGTACAGGTCAAAAGCGGAAGCTAACCGCGGACGGCCGCCTTGATGTTTTCCCACGAGTAGCGCACGGCGTCCTTGATCTGGTCCCAGGTGGAGCCGGTGTGGTTCTGCTCCCAGGTGCGGCGCGCCTCCGGTTCGAGGCGGGTCCAGTCATAGTCGCTGTAGCGCGTATCGTTGCGCAGGGTGTAGCCATACTCGTACGCCGGCTGATACTGCTCGTACTTCATGCCGGTCTTGGCGTACTGGGTCTGGTAGTGCCCGCGCCAGGCGCTGCTGTAGCGGTCTATGTCGGCCGGGCGGGCGGCGCTGCCCATGAGCGACGGCTTCATGCTGTCGTGAATGCGGGGGTAGCTCTGCACGCCGCCGCTATAGGTCTGGCTTTGGTATTGCGCCCGTTCGGCAGCGCTCTGCTTGGCGGTGTAGGGCTTGGCCGAGGCATCGTAGCCCTTCCAGCCCGCCTGACGCCAGGTTTCGGCGCGCTGCTTGACATTGACCGGGTTGAAGCGGCTGAGGATGCTGTTCACGCGGTCGATTTCCATTTCTTCGGCGGTGACCGTCACGAGGGCG
>JBBRZY010000855.1:0-2217 GCA_038252885.1 Anaerolineales bacterium
AGCAGCATGTTCCCACGTGACCGGGTGATCAGCTCGCTGGCGAAGTACAGCGTGGCGTTCAGCGAGGACGAGGCGACCGAGGCCTTGCGCGCCAAGCTGGCGAACTTCTACGCGCAGCGCACGCTGACCAAGGCGCCGGTGACGCTGGCCGACCAGGCCGAGGTGGCTTACCTGCTGACCAGCCGGCACTTCGCCAAGACCACCGGGCAAGTGATCAGCGTGGACGGCGGGCTGCCGGAAGCGTTCTTGCGCTAATCGGATTCGCCGCATTTACGCAGAGGAGAAGTCTTATGCAACGCATCGGCTTTATGCTCAAGGTGAAGGCGGAGCGCATTCCGGAATACAAGGAGCACCATAAGAACGTGTGGCCGGAGATGCGGGCGGCGCTCAGCCGCAGCGGCTGGCACAACTACAGCCTGTTCATGCGCGCCGACGGGCTGATGTTCGGCTATGTGGAAGTGCCGGACACGTTCGACGCGGCGCTGGCGGCGATGGCCCAAGAGGCCATCAACGACAAGTGGCAGGAGTTCATGGCCCCCTTCTTTGAAGGCGTGCCGGGCCTGCATGCCGATCAGCAGATGCAGACGCTGGAGCAGGTGTTCTTTCTCGAATAGGCGCGAGCGCTGTGGCCGCCACCCTGAACTTTGCCGCGGTAGACGTAGGCGCTGAGAGCGGGCGCGTGATGCTGGCGCGCTTCGACGGCGCGGCGCTGACGCTGGCCGAGGCCCACCGCTTCGCCAATATCCCGGTGCAGGTGGACGACACACTGCATTGGGACATTCTGCGCTTGTGGGGCGACATCCGGCAGGGGTTGGCGGCGACGGCGCAGCAGGCCGGCGGCGCGCTGGCCGGCATCGGCGTGGACACCTGGGGGTTGGACTTCGGCCTGCTGGGCCGCGACGACCAACTGCTGGGCAACCCGGTGCATTACCGCGACCACCGCACCGACCGGATGCAGGCCGAGGCCTTTCGGCGGGTGCCGCGCGAGGAGATCTTCGCGCAGACCGGCATCCAGTTCATGCAAATCAACTCGTTGTACCAACTGCTGGCGCTGGTGCTGCGGCGCGCGCCCGCGCTGGAAGCAGCAACGCGGCTGCTGACCATCCCCGATCTGTTCAACTTCTGGCTGTCGGGCACGCTGAGCAACGAGTTCAGCAATGCCACCACCATGCAGTGCTATAACCCGCGCACGAACGACTGGGCCTGGGACTTGCTGGCGAAGCTGCGCATCCCGACCGGGCTGTTCGGGCCGATCATTCAGCCGGGGACGGTGCTGGGGCCGGTGCGCGGGGCCTTGGCGGCGGAGTTCGGGTTAGGGGCGGCGGCGGTGCCGGTGATCGCGCCGGCCACGCACGACACCGGCTCGGCGGTGGCGGCGGTGCCGTTCGGCGCGGAGCCGGCGATTTACCTGAGCAGCGGCACGTGGTCGCTGATGGGGGTGGAGATCGGCGCGCCGATCATTGACGCGCGCAGCCTGGCCTACAACTTCACCAACGAGGGCGGCGTGGGCGGCACGTTCCGGCTGCTCAAAAACATCATGGGGCTGTGGCTGGTGCAGGAGTGCCGGCGAACTTGGGCGGCGCAGGGGCAGACCTATGACTACGCCGAGTTGATGCGGCTGGCGGAGGCAGCGCCAAGTTTTGGCCCGCTGGTGAACGCCAGCGACGAGCGCTTCTTAGCGCTGGGCGATATGCCGGCGCGGATGCGCGCGTTCGCCACCGACACGGGCCAGGCCGCGCCCGAGACGCCGGCCGCCATCATCCGCTGCGCGCTGGAGAGCCTGGCCTTGGAGTATCGCTGGGTGGCCGAGCGGCTGGACGAGCTGGTGGGCAAACGGCACGAGGTGATTCACATCATCGGCGGCGGGGCGCGCAACACGGTGCTGAACCAGTTCACGGCCGACGCGACGGGCCGGGTGGTCCTGGCCGGGCCGGCGGAGGCGACGGCGCTGGGGAATGTGCTGGTGCAGGCGATGGCGGCCGGGCACCTGGGTTCGCTGGCGGAGGGCCGGGCGGTGATCCGGCAGTCGTTCCCGCTGGAGACGTTCGAGCCGCGCCCCACCGCCCGCTGGGAAGCGGCCTACCAGACCTACCTGCGGCTGCGAGGCTAGCCGCGCGGCCCACTCCCTTGAGCGTTGACCCGCCCAATGCCCCGCCGCTTGTGACCTCGACCACTCGCCCGCCCCTCCCGGCCCGCCTGAGGCGCTGGCTCACGCCG
>JBBRZY010000856.1:0-2217 GCA_038252885.1 Anaerolineales bacterium
AAAAATTTCTGGCTGGCCCAAAACGGCAGCGGCCCGAATGGGTGGGTAAACCCGCTGGCGGCAGGGATAGGCGCGCCGGTCGGTCAATCACCCCGGCGGCGCGGCGCGCGGACGAGCGCGCAGATTACGCCTGACCCAGAGCCTTGCGCAGTCGGCGCCGGTCCTGAGGTTTTTGCCCCTAAACTGAAATATACCCACGTCGGCCGTCCTATTTCCGGCCGCCAACGCGCGCGACTATAATATGGCCGCACGCGCCAAATTGGCCCAATCACTCACGGAGCACACGCAGGCCATGATTAGCTTAGACACAGTGGATGACGTCGTCACGGACGCCGTGAAGCAGGAGTACGGGGAACGCGGGTATTGGGTTAGCCCCAAGCTGTTCGACGAGGCGCAGCTCGAGCGGCTGCGGGCCGCCCACGACCGGCTGTGGGCCAAGGATTACGACCACGAGATTCCGTCGCAGTACGGCCTCTCGAACCCGGACCTCGCCACGCCGATGGTGCGCCAATCCATCAACGCCTTCTGGCTGAACGACGAAATTCGCGCGGCGGTGCTCGCGCCGGTGATCGGCAAGATCGGCGCGCGGCTGATGGGCGTGGACACTGTGCGGCTGTGGCACGACCAGGCCATCTACAAGCCGGGCATGGCGGGGCAGCCGACCACCAATATCGGCAACGTCGGCTGGCACCAGGACTATGGCTACTGGCAGTGTTCGAGCACGCAAAACATGTGCACGGCCTGGGTGGCACTGCAAGACACTGACCTGAGCAACGGCGGCATGCGCACCATCGTCGGCTCGCACAAGTGGGGGCTGGTTAAGGAGAGCGACAGCTTCGGCATTAAGGATTTGGAAGGGCTGTCGGCCAAGTTCGCCGCCGCGCACGGCGCGCAGGAAGAGTGGCTGGATGAGCCTTGCATTCTCAAGGCGGGCGAGGCCAGCTTTCACCACAGCTTGTGCTTTCATGGGTCGGGGCCGAACACTTCGGCCGCGCCGCGCCTGTCGGTCATCAGCCACATGATGCCGGGCGACACGGTCTACCGGGCCGGGCGGCAGCGCCACCCCAACGAGGTGTTCCTAGGCCCGAACGCCTACGACGGCCAACCGTTCGTGGGGGACTATTGGCCGCAGTTGTGGCCGGTGGTTTAGCCGGAACGATGCAAAACGTCATCGAGGGGTATCACCTTACCCGGTTTGAGTTCCCGCGCGAGCGCCCGATCGGCGACTCGCAGGTGCGCACCGACCTGGTGCGTGTGGCGGTGCTGGAGCTGACCGACAGCCCGGGCGGGTGGGCACCGGCTTTATGGCGGCGTCGCTGTTTTACCCGATGCCTGCCCTGGCCGAGATCAAGCGGATTTTTGAGGCAGAGGTGTGGACGGGCGTGCGCGGGCAAAGCGCGGCCAGCTTCACCACGCGCGTGGGGCGGGCGCGCGGCGGCAACATGCGCGCGCTGCCGCTGGGGCTGGACGACGCTATTGACCAGGCCGCCTGGGACCTGACCGCGCAGGCGCTAGGGCTGCCGCTCTACCGGCTGCTGGGTGGCACTCACCGGCGGGTGCGGGCCTACGCCAGCGGGCTAGACTTTCACCTGAGCGACGAGGAGCTGGTGTGGCTGTTTGGCCGCGCGGCGCAACTGGGCTTCGGCGGCTTTAAGGTGAAGGTCGGCCACCCCGACCTGGAGTGGGACATCCACCGGCTGCGGCTGGTGCGCGGGGTGGTGGGCAACGACGCCCCCGTGATGGCCGACGCCAACGAGGCCTGGTCGCCGGGCGAGGCCATTCGGCGGCTGCACGCCTACCAGCGGGCCGGGATCAATATTCTGTGGATCGAAGACCCGTGCCTGCGCAACGACTTCGCCGGGCTGCGCGAGGTGGCGGCGGCGGTGCCGTTCACGCTGCTGAATACGGGCGAGTATCTGGGGCTGAGCGACAAGCGCCGGCTGATCGAGGCGCGGGCGGTGGATATCCTCAACCTGCACGGCAACTTTACGACCGGGCTGCGCGCCGCCTGGCTGGCGCACGACTACGGCCTGCAAGTGTCGCTGGGCAACACATATTTAGAGATCGGCGTGCACCTGGCGGCGGCGCTGCCGGGGCAGCCGTGGCTGGAGTATTCGTTTCAGAATTACAATGTGTTGCCCAGCGACACTTGCAGGCCGTAGTCGTGCGCCAGCCAGGCGGCGCGCAGCCCGGTCGTAAAGTTGCCGTGCAGGTTGA
>JBBRZY010000857.1:0-2202 GCA_038252885.1 Anaerolineales bacterium
GAATGGGGCTTTACCAACCAGATGGTGCGGGAAGCCGAACAAATCGCGCAGGCGATTGCTGCGGCGTCCGGCGGCCACTAGCCCTGTGGCGACGGCTAAGCTGGCTTCGGTGACTTGGCTGCCGGGCAGCTAGCCGGGCTTTGAGCCGGCTTTGGTGAGCTGTTGGTCGAGCAAGGCCTTCAGCACCAGAGCGCTATTGTGTTCGGTGTCGTGGGCGCTGTACAGCAAAACGATCGAGGCGCGGCGAGCCGCTTGCAGCAGCGGCCGCCACGCCTCTTCGTTTTGGCCTAGCTCGGTGCGATAGCGGCGCTGAAATTCGGCCCACTTCGCGGGATCGTGCTGGTACCAGCGGCGGAGCTCGGTGCTGGGCGCAACTTCCTTAAGCCAGGCCTCCAGCGGCAGATCCACTTTGCGATTGCCGCGGGGCCACAAACGCTCAACGAGGTAGCGGCGGCCCTGTTTTTTGACTGGTGCGTCATAGACACGTCCCACATAGATCATGGCTAATCAACCTTTCTTGGCCGCATACGAATTTCCGATCATCCCATCGGGCGGTCTATTCCCCAACACGCCTTGTCCAAACGACCCGTTGTCAACGCTCGCACTCGGGCCGCGGCTTCCGGCGCCAGGGGCGCTTCCGGAGGATAGGTTAGGAGGCCTTGGTCTACGCGCGCAAAGGGTGTCAACTGGTGCGCCTGCCGGCCCTTGGCACCCACGATATGCGCCACCGGTATTCCCCGCACCGTGAGCGCATCGGCTATAAGCGAACGGTGGCAGCGCCATGGCACGGCCTCGGCGCACATCAAAGCAACGCACTCATTCCTGGCCGCTTCCACGAGGGCCTCCAAGGCTGCCCTAAATTCGGGCGTTTGCATGTAGTCCGCGTAGCCACTGAATGACGCATTCCGCCAACCGGCGTTCGGCGAGTCAGCGCGCGCCCGTCGCAAGCCGCCCAGGCCGGGCAGGTGGCCATAACTGATGCCGAAGACGCTTAGCGAGGCGGGCAGTGTGTCACCATTGAACTGCGGGTTGTGCCGTGAGCGCGGAATGGCGCGAATGTCGATGACGCGCGTGACGCCGTGCGCTTGCAGCAGGCTGATAAAGACTGCCAGAGTTCGGGTGGAGTGGCCGATGGTCAGCACCGGCGGCAGCGTTTCAGTGAGAGGCTGAGTCACGACACCAGGCCTTTCTGCGCCAGGCTGTCCAACAGTAGATGAAAATATATCAGTCCCGCATACGGCTGCCAACGGGCGAGAGTGCGAGCCGCCCCCGCATAGTCGAGTGCCCCCTCAGATGTCGCCAGCGCTGCAGGTTGTTGCGCGCGCCCACGTCATCGCCCGGAAATATGTTGAGCCGCCCCAGGCCGCGGAGCAGCACATACTCGGCCGTCCAGCGGCCCACGCCGCGCAATTGGCGTAAGCGCGTGACAGCGGTGACGTCATCCAGCGCGTTAAGTTCGTTCAAATCCAGGCGCTTGCGGGAGATCGCCTGGGCCAATTCGAGCATCGCCCGTGCTTTTTGGTGGCTGAACCCTAGCTTCTGTAGCTGGTCTGGCTCGAGGCGGGCCAGGTCGTCTGCGTTCGGGAAGATATGGCCGGGCTGGGTGCCAACCGCAACCACCGGACCAAAGGCCTCAACCAGGCGGTTGAGCAGGCGAATACCTACGGTGAGTGTGAATTGTTGGCAGGCGATGGCATTGATCAGGGCCTCGAACGGCGTTGGGAAGCGCGGCGGCTTGACGCCCCGAAAGGCCTGCGCCAAGGGGCGCAAAGCGGCGTCCTGGGACGCGACGCGGTAGAACTCAGCCAGGTCGCTCTGCAACCCCAAGAGCCGGTCCAGAATCGCTGTAATAGCCGGCTCCTGGGTTGTGGTCAGCCGCGGACCCGTGGCCGTCACTTGGAGACAGGCCTCATCCGCCGCGCCGCTTTGGGTGGCCGTCACCAGCACTGGTTTGCCATTCACCATCAGCGCCCGCTGGTAGGCGTGTCCATCCCACTGATCGACGACGTTATCCGGCCGGCGGCGCAGGGCCCAGACGGTCAAATCCAGCCGAAAGGGTCGCACGGGCGTGATCGAAAAAGTGATGTGGCTCATTGGTCTTGGGGTATCACAAACCCGTAACCGGCACCAGACCAGGCTTCGAGGCGCTGGCCTAGCAGGGCGGCTGGACATTACTGCCCAACCCAACCGGAGGTCTGGCGC
>JBBRZY010000858.1:0-2200 GCA_038252885.1 Anaerolineales bacterium
AATACCTGCGAGAACGTCATCGTCGTCATCCGCGCCACGAATACCTGCGAGAACGTCATCGTCGTCATCCGCGCCACAGTTGTTGCAATCGCCGTCATCGCTGTCATCGCTGACACCCGCTATCACGAGGCAAGCGGAGGAATGCAGTGGGCACGGCAAAGCATGGCCGATGGCATTACTGGACAGGGAAAACAAGCGCAGATTCACAAGATCAGAGGAAGTACACATGCAGACATTGTGCCGAGAAATTGTTCTACTTGGGATGAGCAGTTTGGTTAGAGTATCCTAACAGACGTTTTGGTTGGTGACGGGGCCAGTGGTGACCGCAGGAGCCGCTGGTTTGAGTCGGCGTTGGTCGCCCTCATCCCCGGCCCTTCCCCTGAAGGGGAAGGGTGACTTGATTAGAAAGGGTTGGTACAACGCAGGAGGAATGGGCAGACGTTCAAAGCCTGGTCACGGTAAATCAGGCAATTGGTTTAGGGTCGGCCTTTGTCGGGGTCTTCAAATGGCTGCCACTGCGGCAGGCCGGTGAGGATGGCTTCGAGCACGCCGCCGGCGACGGCCCGGGCCTGGTCGGAGATGAAGGCAACGCGCGTCGCGTCGCCATCGGTATCGAGTTCGGCCACGGGCTCACCGGCTTCGACTGCCAGGCCGTCATGCAGCAGGCCGATCACGCGGCCGGCATGGGGAGCTAACACAAGCTCGCCCACAACCACGCCCAGCGCCGCGCGGGCCGCCACCTGCGCGCCAATCTCGGTGCGGGCCGCAAACACGCCCGCCACTGGCGCGATGACAACTGTCACGCCCGGCTCCTGCGGCTCGGGCTCGACCTCGACGCCGCCCTCCCAATAGACGCGACCTAAGTGCGGCCCGCGCGCAGTCTCGACCACGGCGTGGCAATTGGCACCGGCGGTGAAGCCCGCCCCCAGGCCGACGATCAAACTTTTTTGAGGGAGAAAGGGTTGCTGCGGCGGCAGCGGGCGGCGCGCGTCCACGATCAGGCGCGGCTGCAAGCGAGTGATGACGTCGTTGTCGGTGTCCACCACAACGGGCAGGTCGTGGACGACGGCATAGGCCATGGCCGCCAGGGGATCGTTGGATAGGCGGGCCTGCACGTCCTCAACCGTGGCGCGGCCGGCATAGACCGCCTCGGCCAGGGCTGCGCCGCGCCGCAGACAGCGCGGCTGGGCCAACTCGGTGACCAGCACGGTGAAGCCGGCCCGCTGCAACCGCACGGCCACGCCGGTGCCAAGCTGCCCCCCGCCGCGCACGAGGACGAGGTGATCGGAGAGGTGCACGGCCGCTAGGCCTCGCCGGCCGCCTGCAGGTGCCGCAGCACGCGGTCGGGCGTGAACGGAAACTCGTCGATCCAGACGCCGGTTGCGGCATGGATGGCGGCGGCGATGGCGGGCGCGAGCGGGAGGTAGGGCATCTCGGCCATGCCGCGCACACCCCACGGCCCGTTGGGCTCGGCGTATTCGAGGATGATGGACTTGACGCGGTCGGGCACGTCGAGCACGGTGGGGATCAGGTAGTTGGAGAGGAAGGGCGTGAGCACGCGCCCGTTGTGGGTGATGAAGTTTTCTAAGAGGGCGTAGCCGGCGGCCTGCACCACGGCGCCCTCGATTTGACCTTCGACCTGCTGCGGGTTAATGGCCCGGCCGACATCGTCGGCGCAGATCACATCAATGAGACGCACGTGGCCGGTCTCGATATCCACCTCGACTTCGACCGCCTCAGCCACATAGCCATAGGCAAAATTGGGGTCGGAGTGGCCGGTCGCGGGGTCAAAATCGGTCGTGGCCGGCGGATGGTAGACGTAGCTGGCGATGGCCGGGCGCTCTTCGTCGTGCCACTTCTTCACCGCCCGCTCGGCCGCGCCCTTGATGGCGTTGCCCGACATATAGGTCAGCCGCGAGGCGGAGGCGCTGCCGGAGCTGCCGCTGGTGGCCGTGTCGGAGGCGATTAGCTCGACCTGGCTGACCGCCACGCCGGCCGCCTCGGCCGCCATCTGCGTCATCACGGTGTGCGCGCCCTGGCCGCAGTCAGCGCCGGCATTATAGACGACGACGCGCTCGATCTGGCCGTGCCCGTGCAATTCGACGCGCGCCTCACACGACTCGGGCGCGCCGAACGAGAAGCCGATGTTCTTGAAGGCGCAGCCAAACCCGCGCCCGCGCCGCAGGTAGGGCTGGGCGGT
>JBBRZY010000859.1:0-2195 GCA_038252885.1 Anaerolineales bacterium
CACCCCGCTGCCGGCCGACCTCGTGGCCGACCTGGTGCGGCTGCAATCCCGCTGGTCCGACGAGGTCGACCTGCGCGCCGAGCCGTGGACGATGTAGCGCCAGCGCCGCCCGGCTGCAGGGTTTGACAAACGCCCAAATTCAGGGATGATATTTGCAGGCACGAGTTCACCAGGCTGAGGTAAAAATGGCCACAGAAACGCGGTACGAACACATTGTCTTAGACGCCGACTATGGGCCGATGATTGCTGGGACGACCATGAAAGTCATTGAACTGGTTCTGGCGCACCAGGCTTACGGCTGGAGTCCGGAAGAACTGGCCTTTCAGTTTCCAACCCTAACGCTGGGCCAAATTCATTCGGCCCTCGCCTACTATTGGGACCATCGTGAGGCCCTGGATCAGGATATTAAGCAGCGCGAGGAGTACGTCGAGGCGCTGCAGAAAGCGCAGCCCGAGCACCCGTTTGTCACCCGGCTACGCGCTAAGGGCTTGATCTAGTGTCGCTAGGGCTGTATTTCGATCATCATGTGTTGCGCGCCGTGCTGGTCGGTTTACGTCTGCGCGGTGTAGATGTGCTGACGGCCTATGAAGACAAGGCGGACCTGCTCGCTGACCCGGCGCTGCTCGACCGGGCAACTGCCCTAGGCCGCGTGCTGTTTTCGCAAGACAGTGATCTGTTGCGAGAGGCAGTGCGGCGCCAGCAGTTGGGTATCTCCTTTTCGGGCGTAATCTTTGTCCGCCAGCGGAAACTCTCGGTTGGCGCCTGCATTGAAGCTTTGGAAATGATTGGCAAGTTGGGCGAGCCGGGGGAGTTTGCTGACAAGATCACGTACCTCCCGCTGTAAAACATCTGCTAGACTCCCCCAAATAGAAGACTCACGGTATACTGCCGCCCGGTGCTGCGCGACAACCAACGCGCCCTCGATTGCCTCGATTGGAGCTGACGCGTCATGAAAGTTTCGTGCCTGCAAGAAAATTTAGCCAAAGGCCTCAGTATCGTGTCGCGCGCTGTCGCGGCCCGCAGCACCCTGCCGGTGCTCGGCAACATCCTGCTCGCCACCGATAACGGCCGCCTGCGCCTCTCGGCCACCAACCTCGAGCTGGGCATCACCTGCTGGATCGGCGCCAAAATCGAAGAAGAAGGCGCCACCACCGTCCCGGCCAAGACCTTTGTGGACCTGGTCAATACCCTGCCGCAAGACAAGGTCGAGCTCGACCTCAACGCGCGTACCCAAACGCTCAACCTGGCCTGCGGCCGCACCCGCGCCCACGTCAAAGGCATTGACGCGGCCGAGTTCCCGCAGATCCCCCTGGCCGAGCTGGACGGCGCGCTGGAGCTCAACGTCGAGGACTTCCGCGAGATGATCGGCCAGGTGACCTTTGCCGCCGCCACCGACGAGGCCCGGCCGATCCTGACCGGCGTCATGGCCCGCATCGACGGCGGCAACCTCAAGCTCGAAGCCGCCGACGGCTTCCGGCTGGCCGTGCGCACCGCCCATCTGTCGTCGCCGGCCGCCACCGCCGTCAACGCCGTCATCCCGGCCCGCGCGCTGGCCGAGCTGGCCCGCATCATCACCGCCGACGAGCCGGTGCACATGAGCCTGCCAGCCGGGCGCGGGCAGGTCATCTTCCATCATGGCAACATCGAGCTGGTGTCGCAGTTGATCGAAGGCTCGTTCCCCGACCTGACGCCCGTGATCCCCAAGAGCTACACCACCCGCGCCGTGCTGCCGACCGACGAGTTCCGCAAAGCCTGCCGCACCTCCGACATCTTCGCGCGCGAGGCGGCCCACACCGCCCGCATCAAGATCAAGCCCGGCACCGACGATGCGCCCGGCCACATCTCCATCTCGGCTACCTCGGCCGAGACCGGTGACAACCTGGCCGAGATCGACGCCTCGGTCGAGGGCGTGGCGGTCGAGATTTCGTTCAACGTCAAATACCTGGTAGACGTACTCAACGTCATCACCACCCCCAACGTCGCCCTGGAAGTCTCCAGCGCCACCAGCCCCGGCGTCATCCGCCCCGTCACCCGCGACGATTACCTGTACGTCGCCATGCCGATGCACATCGGCAAGTAGCCAACCTTAACAACCAACGGCCCCGCCAGTCAGCGACTGGCGGGGCCGTTTTATTTTGCCTTTGAACTTCCTAAACTGTCTTGAGTCCCCTCGCGCAGCATCCCCCGAGTCCCCC
>JBBRZY010000860.1:0-2194 GCA_038252885.1 Anaerolineales bacterium
GACTTCAAGAAGGACGACGCCCCGGCTGAAGCCAAACCGGCCAGCAAGCGCGCCACCAAGGCCGTGGGGCGGGCAGCGCCGGCGGCCGCCGCCATGCCGGAAGCGGACGCGCCGGAGCCGGACGAACCGGACACGGACGACGACCAATTAGCCGCCTAGCCGCCAACGATTGATGACGGCATGACCTCTCTGGCTGACTTTAGCAGCAAGCTGATCGGCAACATCGAGCAAGTCATCGTCGGCAAGCGCGCCCAGGTGGAACTGCTGCTGGTGGCGATGCTGTGCCAGGGGCACGTGCTGATCGAAGACGTGCCCGGCACCGGCAAGACCATGCTGGCGCGCGCCATGGCCGGCAGCCTGGGGCTGAGCTTCAAGCGCGTGCAGTGCACGCCCGACCTGCTGCCCAACGACATCACCGGCGTCAGCATCTTCAACCAGCAGACCAGCACGTTCGATTTTCGGGCCGGGCCGGTGTTCGTCAACCTGCTGCTGGCCGATGAGATCAACCGCGCCACGCCGCGCACCCAGGCGGCCCTGCTGGAGGCGATGCAGGAGCGCCAGGTGACGGTGGACGGCGACACCCACCCGCTGGCCGCGCCCTTCCTGGTGCTGGCGACGCAGAACCCGATTGAGTTTGAGGGCACCTTCCCGCTGCCCGAGGCCCAACTCGACCGCTTCCTCATGCGGCTGTCGCTGGGCTACCCCGACCCCGAAGCCGAGCTAGAGATCGTCCGCAACCAGCGCCGGGCGCACCCGATTGACGCGCTGCAACCCGTGGCGGAAGGGGCTGAATTGCTAGCCCTGGCCGGGCAAGTGAGCGAGGTGCATGTGGACGAGACGGTCGAACGCTACATCCTGGCGCTGATCGCCGCCACGCGCGCGCACCCCGACCTGGCGCTGGGGGCCAGCACGCGCGGCACGCTGGCGCTCTACAAGACCAGCCAGGCGCTGGCCGCCTTACGCGGGCGCGACTTCGTCACCCCCGACGATGTGAAAGCCCTGGTGCCGCTGACCCTGGCGCACCGGCTGATCGTCAAGCCCGAGAGCCAACTGCGGGGCCGGGCCAGCGGCGTGGTGCTGGCCGAGATCGTCGAGCGCACGCTGCTGAACGTCGGCGCGCTCAAGGCGGCCTGAGTGCTGGCCGGCTGCACCTGACGCCCTGCTACCCCCCTGGCCTGCCGTGAGCCGCTACGTCCTGTTCCTCGTCATCCTGTTCGTCATCGCGGCCGTCCTGCGTATCGATTTCTTCTTCACCATCGGCTATTTGCTGTTCGGGCTGTACCTGCTGGGCCGGCTGTGGATTCGGCGCGGGCTAAAGGGGCTGGAGCTCAAGCGCACTTTCACCGCGCGCGCCTTCAGCGGCGACGACGTGGCCGTGCGCGTGAACCTGCACAACACCAGCCGTCTGCCGGTGCCCTGGCTGCAAGTGCACGAGTCGCTGCCAATTGAGCTGGTCTCGCCGCCCTTCCACCGCGAGGTGTTTAGCCTGGCGGGCGGCGAGCAGCGCTACTTTGACTACACCCTGCACTGCCGGCGGCGCGGCGTGTACAAGCTGGGGCCGCTGAACGCTCAAGCCGGCGATCTGCTGGGGCTGGAGCCGGCGCAGGAAGTCGAGTTGACGCCGGAGAACATGGTGGTCTATCCGCAAGTGGTGCCGCTGGCGCGCCTGAGCGTGCCCACCCACTCGCCGTTGGTGGCGCTGCCAGCCGGAACGCCGCTGTTTGAAGACCCGGCCCGCGTGACCGGCGTGCGCGAGTACCAGCGCGGCGACTCGCCCCGCCGCATCCACTGGACCGCCACGGCCAGCGCCGGGCGAATGCTGGTCAAGCAATATCAGCCGGCCATCGCGCGCGAGACGCTGCTGTGTCTGGATATGAACGCCGAGGGCTACCACCCCAAGCGGCGCGGCGAGGCCAGCGAGTTGGCGGTGGTGGTGGCGGCCTCGCTGGCTAACCACATCATCGTGCGCGAGCGGCTGCCGGTGGGCCTAACGGTCGAGGCGGCCGATGGGCTGAGCGGCGGCACGACGGCTTTCTTTCTGCCCGCCCGGCGCGAGCGCGGCCATTTAATGAGCTTACTCGAAACGCTGGCGCGGGTGCAGTTGGCCGCCGCCCAACCCCTGCCCGAACGGCTGCGGCGGGTGCGCGCGCGGCTGGCCTGGGGCACCACGCTCATCGCCATCACCGGCGACGCC
>JBBRZY010000861.1:0-2190 GCA_038252885.1 Anaerolineales bacterium
CATTTTGACGCTGCCTTTGATCTCGCGCGCGCAAACCTGCAAGCGCTCGAGGCCGAATCACAGGCGCTGGGGCGTTATTTCTACGCTGGGTTGGAGACCTTTCCCTTCTGGTTCAGCGCCGAGGGGGCCTACGACACACCAGGCTGGCTGGCGGCCGGGTTTGCGCCCACCGGCAGCCGGGGCTCGGTTGCCAGATGTTGCAGCGCTTGTCGGCCACCCTCGATCACGGCAGCATCGGCATGTTTCACGAGCTAATTCCGGAGGGGCTGAGTTTCCTGCAACTCTGGTGGGCCGCGACCTGCTTGCGTGGAGCGGTGGAAGATTAGATGGGGGTGCAGGTACGCGCTGATCGGCACGCGATCAGGCTGGCCCCCCAATTGCCGGCCAGATGGGAGATGGCTGAATTGGAGCGGCTGAGCTTCGCCGCGCACAGGCTGACCGTGCGCGCGACGCCCACCCGCCTGAGCGTGACGCACCTGTCCGGCCCCGGTGACCGTCACCTACCAGGCCCCGGACGGAAGCGAACAGACAGCGGTGGTCGAGGTTGGTGGGCGTATCAACTGGGGAGAGCCACGGCCTTGACCGGCCGCTGGTGCCAACCGTTATTGCCGTCAAGACTGCTATGCTGAACGAAAGCTAGGCTCTATGTCCACGCTCCGTTGCGGTGTAGGCGTCAAGCAGAATCCGCGCCGCGTCAGCCACGCGCACGGCGGGATTGTCCGGGCCGAACAACCGCACCGCCATAAACGCGCCGTCCATCAGTAGCAGGAGCTGATCGCCCAGGGCTTCAGGCGCGCGTGCCCCGGCCGCCTCGGCCAGCTCGCGAAAGCGGGCCCGCACCGCCTGTTTGTGCGCCAGCGCCGCCTGATGGCCAGGGTGCCCCCGCTCAGGAAAATCCACGGCCGCGTTGAGAAATGGGCAGCCATAGCACGTCGGCTTAGAGACCAGGGTTTCTAGCGACTGGAAGAAGGCCAGCAACTGCTCCCGGGCGACCCCCGCCGCGGCAGACGTGGCGGCGGCGAACCAGGCCCAGAACTTTTCGTCGGTATCCTGGAGATAGGCGACGATGAGGTCGTCCTTGGACGGAAAGTGGCGATAGAGCGTCATCTTGCCCACGCCCGATTCGGCCACGATGGTGTCCACACCCACCGCCCGATAGCCGTCGCGAAAGAAGAGTGCGGCGGCGGTGTCCAGCACCCTCTGCCTAGCTGAATGGGTAGTCCCGGCCATGGCCTGTCATCTCCTGCTTGACTCGATACAGGTCTGTATCGTATACTGCTGCCTGACGATACAGACCTGTATCGTATCATGTCCTCCGGGCGGGCGCAACCGCCTGATTGGACAGCCAAGGAGCGCGGCAATGAACATTGGTATTCTGGGTTCAGGCGTAGTCGGTTTGACCTTCAGTGCCCGGTTAGCAGAACTGGGACAGGACGTGATGCTCGGCACCGGTGACGTGGCCCGGCTGTTGGCGCGCACAGAGCCGGGGTTCTATGGCAATCCCCCCTTTCGCGAGTGGCAGGCCGAACACCCGCAGGTGAAGGTGGGCACCTTTGCCGAGGCCGCCGCGCATGGCGAACTGCTGTTCAACGTCACGGCCGGGACGGGCTCATTGGAGGCGCTCCGGCTGGCTGGCGAAGCCAACCTCAATGGCAAGATCCTGATTGACATTGCCAACCCGCTCGACTTCTCCCGCGGCATGCCGCCCTCCCTGGCCGTGGTGAATACCGACTCGCTCGGTGAGCAAATCCAGCGCGCTTATCCCGGCCTGCGAGTGGTCAAGACGCTAAACACCATGAACGTCAACTTGATGGTAAACCCGCGCCAACTCGCCGACGGCGACCACACGGCCCTCGTCAGCGGCAACGATGCCGCGGCCAAGGCGCAGGTCACGCAGTTCCTGCAAGACTGGTTCGGCTGGCGCGCGGTGGTGATGTACCTGCCTCTGTGGCTGGAGCTGTTCGGCGCGCTGCAGAAGCCGCTGTTCAACATTAAGCTCGTACGGTGAGTTCACACCTGATCGGCAGCGCTGCCGCCGGAGGAAGAACCGAATGACCGACACCTTGACTTTGGGCTGCAGTGAGCTGCGCGTGCCGCGCCTGGGGGTGGGCACCATGACCTGAGGAGAGACGAAGGGGCTGGCCCGCCTGCATCCCGCCAAGACCGCCTGCGGCGGCGCGCACGGCGCCA
>JBBRZY010000862.1:0-2184 GCA_038252885.1 Anaerolineales bacterium
ATCCAGCCGAGGCGCTGGCCGTCGCCAGCATCGGCGACACGTATCCCGCCATCAACGCCGAAGCAGTGGTGGACCTGGAGCCGGATTTGGTGCTGGCGGCCGGCATCACCAATCCCGAAGACATCCAGCGGCTGCAAGACCTGGGGCTGACCGTCTTTGCCACGCGCTTCGCCGTGACGATTGAAGACATCTATGCCGACATCACCGACGTGGGCACGCTGACCGGCCACACGGCCGAGGCCGCCGCGCTGATCGCCGACATGCAGACGCGCATCGCCGCCGTGCAGACGGCCACCGCCAACGTGGCCGAACGCCCGACCGTGTTTTACGAGATTGACGGCACCGACCCGGCCGCCCCGTACACCGCTGGCCCCGGCTCGTTCAATGACCAACTCATCAGCCTGGCCGGTGGTGCGAACGTGGGCAACCTCTCTACCGATCCGTACCCGCAGTTGAGCCTGGAGCAGATCGTGGCGGAAGACCCGGAGATCATTGTGCTAGGCTCATTCACCTTCGGCGGGCAGACGCCCGAGATCGTGGCGGCCCGGCCCGGCTGGGGGGCGCTGAGGGCGGTGCTGAATGACAAGGTTTACACCTTCGACGATAATCTGATCAGCCGGTCTGGGCCGCGCATCGTGGACGGCCTGGAAGCCTTAGCCAAGTTGATTCATCCCGAACTGTTTCAATGACCGTTCCTCCAACCCGCGCTGCGCCGGCAACCCCGGCGCGGAGCACCGCCGGCCCTGCGCCGCGTGATCTGACCCTCAGCCGAGGCCGCAGCCTGAGCCTGCTGCTGGTGTGTCTGGCCGGGCTGGTCGGGGCGGCGCTGCTGGCGGTGGCGATCGGCTCGGTGGCGCTGCCGCCGCAAGCCGTGTTGGCGCTGCTGGCCGAGCGGCTGTTCGGGCTGGCGCCGTTCGCAGAATGGCCGGACAAGTACCGCACCATCTTGTTCGACATCCGTCTGCCGCGCGTGGTGTTCATCGCCGTCAGCGGTGCGGCGCTGGCTCCGGCTGGGGCGGCCTATCAGGGCTTGTTTCGCAATCCTTTGGCCGACCCATACCTGGTGGGCGTGGCCTCCGGCGCGGGGCTGGGCGCGACGATTGCGCTGACGCTGCACTTGCCGGGCGGGCTGTTCGGGCTCAGCCTGGTGCCGCTGGCCGCGTTCGCCGGTGCGCTGGCGACCGTGGGGCTGGTGATGCTGAGCGCCCAGGTCGGCCGGCACATGCCGATCTCGACCATGCTGCTGGCGGGCGTGGCCATCGGGGCGTTCGCCTCGGCCTGCACCACGTTCCTGATGCTGCGCACGCCGGAGGGGCTGCGGCGCGCCTTCAATTGGCTGCTGGGCGGCTACACCAGCGGCGGCTGGGAGCCGATCCTGCTGATCCTGCCTTATCTGGTAATTGGGCTGGTCGTGCTGCAACTGCACGCCCGCGCGTTGAATGTGCTCCAGTTGGATGAAGAGCAAGCGCGGCAGTTGGGTATCAACGTTGAGCGCGTCAAGCTGACGTTGGTGGTCGCGGCCACGCTGATGACGGCGGCGGTGGTGGCCTTTGGCGGGCTGATCGGCTTCGTGGGGTTGGTGGTGCCGCACGCGCTGCGCCTGATCGGCGGGCCAGACTACCGCCGGCTGCTGCCGCTGTCGGCCCTCGGTGGAGCCGCTTTCCTGATCCTGGCCGATCTGGTGGCGCGCACGGTGCTGTCGCCGCAGGAAATTCCGGTCGGGGTGGTCACGGCGCTGGCGGGCGCGCCGTTCTTCATCTTCTTGCTGCGCCGCTTGAAGCGCTCGGTGTTCTAAGCCATGCCATTGCTGCGTCTGCTCAATCTCTCTGCCAGTTACGGCAGCCGCGTGGTGCTGCGCGGCGTCAGCCTGGAGGTCGCGGCCGGCGAGGTGGTGGCGCTGGTCGGGCCGAACGGCGCGGGCAAGTCTACGCTGATCCGCGTGCTAAGTGGGGTGCTGCCGGCGCGGGGCGGCGAGGCCCAGCTTGACGGCGCCGACTTGCTGCGGCTGCCGGCCGCCCAGCGCGCCCAGCGCGTGGCCGTGGTGCCGCAGATGATGCACCTGCCGGAAAACTTCACTGTGAGCGAGATCGTGCTGATGGGGCGCACGCCGCACCTGCCGCTGTGGGCTGGTGAGAGCAAGCACGACTGCGAGGTGGCCTGGGCGGCCATGCGGCGCACCAACAT
>JBBRZY010000863.1:0-2177 GCA_038252885.1 Anaerolineales bacterium
ATCCAACACCCGCGCGAGCCACTCGTCTGCCCGCTCCGCGTGGACGGTGTGCGCCACACCGTCGGGCAGCCACAACTCGGCGGCCGGAATGTTTTCGGCCAGGTACTGCGCGTGCCGGCCGGTGGCGTTCACCCGATCGTTGGCCCCTTGAATGACGAGCACCGGACGGCGCACGCGCGCCAGGTCGGCGGGCGTGTAATTTGGCTCGCTGATGAGCTCGGCCAGCGTCAGGCGCAGCAGGTCGCGCCAGTAGTCAGGGCCGTGCGTCGGGCCGTGCAGTGCCTGCATCTCTTCCATCCAGGGCGGCGCGTCGCGGGCCACGCGGTCAGGGTCAAACAGCGGCGGTTCTTTCTCCACCAGGTCGGTGCTCACATAGCCGTTGGCGGCCTGGGGAATGCAGGTCGCCACCACTTCGGGGTGCTCCATCAGCGCCACCAGCACAACGTTGCCGCCGTTGCTATGGCCGATCAGGTGGGCGCGCGCATAGCCCAGGGCGCGCACCAGCGCGGCGGTGTCGGCCGCCATCTCGCGGAAGCTATAACTTTGGTTCGGGTTCTCGCTCTGGCCATGCCCGCGACAGTCCGGCACGATGACGTAGTAGCCGGCAGCGGCCAGGCGCGGGGCGATTGCGCCCCAATCACTTTGCCCGGTGTTGGTCGAGCCGTGGATCAGCACCAGTGGCAGCGCGTTGGGGTCGGGCAGGCCAAACGTCGTGTAGAACAAGCGCGCCCCGTTGACGGTTAGAAATGACATTCCGCGCGGTCTCCTAAGTGGCCCAGTGCGACCCGGCAACGCCGAGGCAGTTACTCGCCTTCCCGTGAGTCGCGCCGGCCAGTTTGCCGGCCCGTACTGCGCCGGGTTAACGGCATGGGGAACATCAAGGTCTTACAGGATGCGTTGGCCGAACAACGAGGCGGTCAGGTCCACCGCCAAGCGCGCGGTGCGGTTGCGGTCGTCGAGGATCGGGTTGACTTCCACAATATCCAGCGAGCGCACCTTGCCGCTGTCAGCCAGAATTTCCATGAGCAGGTGGGCCTCGCGGTACGAAAACCCGCCGGCCACCGGCGTGCCAACACCGGGCGCTTCGTTGGGGTCGAGCGAGTCCATGTCCAGGCTGATGTGCAGGCGCGGCAGCGGGCGCAGCCGTTCGAGCGCGGCGCGGGCCACGGCCGCCATGCCCTGCTCGTCAATGTCGCGCATGGTGAAGATCAATATGCCCGACTCCCTCAGCGCGGCCCGCTCGGCCGGGTCGATGTCGCGCGCGCCGATCAGCACCGCCTGGCTGCCGTGCAGCTTCGCCCCCGGCCGGCCAATGTCGGTTAGCTCGCTTGGGCCGTTGCCCAGCAGCGCCGCCAGCGCCATGCCATGCACGTTGCCCGACGGCGTTATTTCAGGCGTGTTGAAGTCGCCGTGCGCGTCTACCCAAATGACGCCCACCGGCCCGCTGTGCGCCGCCATGGCCGACACCGTGCCGATGCTGATAGAGTGGTCACCGCCCAAGAAAATGGCCGTCTCACCCTGCTCTACGCAGCCGCGCGCCGAGCCGTACACTTCGCGACACACGGCCGCGATGCTCTTGAGATGCCGTGCGCGGCTGCTATCGGGCGGCTCATTCTCCGGCAGCGGCACCAGCAGGTCGCCGTTGTCGAGCACGGTATGGCCTAACTCGCGTAGGCGGCGGTGCAACCCGGCGTAACGCACCGCGCTCGGCCCCATGTCTACCCCGCGCCGCTGCTGGCCCAGGTCCATTGGAACGCCAAAGATGCGAATGGTGTCGGTCATGGCGATCCTTGTGCGAGCAATTGCGCCAACAGCCCGGCGCCCCACGGATTGGCCTCATAGCCGGTCGGCGGGCTGCCCAGCCCGCCCTCAAAGTGCAGGCTGCAAACGGCCAAGCGGCCTGCGCCGTATTGTACTGCAACGAGGCACTCCGCCGCGCGTCGAACCGCCGCCACAGGGGCGGGATGTTCGACTTCTCGCCCAGATCGCGTTGCAGCGCCGCAAGATCAATCGCAGAGTCGGTGGCGACACTGAAGCAGCGCAGGTCGGCGTAAGCGAAGTCTGGCTCCGCAATCACGCGGCTGGAATGGGCCGAGCCGTCGAGGCGTTTGTGGGTCACAGGGGCTTCCCAGGCCGAGGGCGCTGGGATCGGTTGCGGGGGACTTCCGGCGAGCGCG
>JBBRZY010000864.1:0-2172 GCA_038252885.1 Anaerolineales bacterium
CGGCGCGGTAGCCGCGGCCGTCGAGATAGGTGAGGCGCACAGTGTGTGGGTCGAGGAATGCGCCCGAGGCCTCGAGCACCTCGATGCGGTTGCGGCCCAGTTGGTGGCGGGTGACGTCGATCTCGTGCCGGATAACCTGATCGGTGCGGAAGAGCAAGTCTTGCAGCGTGATGTTCTGCTTGACCTGATACGACGCGCCGTAGAAGCCGCGCTCGCGGTAGCCGGATAGGTGCAGCACGGCCTCGCGCAGGGTTTTGCTGGGGATGGTGCCGGTGTTGATGCACACGCCGCCGACGACGGCGCGCCGCTCGATCAGGGCCACGCGCCGGTCGAGCTTGGCGGCCTGGATGGCGGCGCGCTGCCCGGCTGGGCCGGAACCGATCACCAACAACTCATAGTCAAAATCGGGCAAGTGACCTCCACGCCCCGCGGCGGCTAAGTCAATTCATAGTCGTCCGAGTGCTTAGGATGGGATTGTATAGCCTCTCGGGAGCGGGGGCAAGATAGATCGCTCTATCTGGCAGAAGTGGCCCCTGATTCCTGACAAGCTTGTGTAAAATGGGACCGGTCGTGCGCGTGTCGGCCGGGGTTCTTAAAGACACCGATTCCGCTGCCAGCCAGGAGCGGGTGGCACTGAAAGCTGGTAGCCAAAAGCGTGGAAGTACATCAGCCCAATATAAACGTTCCCGGAGCCGCCGACCTGCGCCAGGCGCGCTTGCTGGCGTTGTATCTGCCGCAGTACCATCCGATCCCTGAAAATGACAAGTGGTGGGGCAAAGACTACACCGAGTGGGTGGCGGTGGCGCGCGGCCGGCCGTTGTTTCGTGGTCATGAGCAGCCCAACCCGCCCGGCGAGTTGGGCTACTACGATCTGCGCTCGCCCGAGACGCGCCAGGCCCAGGCCGAGTTGGCGCAAGGCTATGGGGTGGAAGCCTTCCTGTACTGGCATTATTGGTTCGCGGGCCGGCGCATCTTAGAACAGCCCTTTAATGCGGTCCTGAAGTCGGGTGAGCCAAAGTTTCCGTTCTGCCTGGCCTGGGCCAACCACAGTTGGAACAGTGTCTGGTGGTTTGGCAAGCGTGGCGCGAAACTGCTTGAGCAAACCTACCCAGGGCCGGAAGACGACCGCGCCCACTTCGCCTATCTGCTGCAAGCCTTCAGCGACGAGCGGTATCTGAAGGTTGACGGTAAGGCGCTGTTCTACCTGTGGGACCCGTTTGCTTTCCCCGACCTGCGACGGACGACCGACTTGTGGCGCGAACTGGCGCACGCGGCTGGGCTAAAGGGGCTGTTCCTGGTCGGGCGCGGGCTAAACCCTGAGCGGTTGGAGGCGTCTGGCTGTGATGCCGCCAACTACGAATTCGTGCATCGCATCCGCGACCTAAAACCCAGGTTGCCGCTCTTGGGCGACTGGGCCTACCGCTTCCGGGTGCGGCGGCTGCTGCGGCGGCCGATCATCTACTCGTATGAAGAAGTGCTGCCCTATTTGTTGAAGCCGGGCCGGGCGCTTGACCACGACTATCCAACCGTGGTGCCGAACTGGGACAGCACGCCGCGCGCGCTGTACTCGGGCATGGTGTATCGTGACGCGACCCCGGAGCTATACGGCCGTCACCTGCGCGACGCCCTGGCCACAGTGGCGCACCGCCCGCTGGAGCACCGGCTGCTGTTCGTGAAGTCGTGGAACGAGTGGGGCGAGGGCAACTACTTGGAGCCCGACCGCCAGAACGGGCGGGCGCTGTTGCAGGCGACCCGCGCAGTGGTGTACGGGCCGCCGGTGACACCCATCGGCGACTAAGTAGGGGGGGCCGAGGCGGGTGGCAACCAGCCACGACCTCCCGGCGCGGGCGGCGCGGCGCCAAGTATCCGCCACTGTCGCGCGATTTGGTACAATGTTCGCGGGCCGGTGGCGGAATGGCAGACGCCGAGGACTTAAAATCCTCTTCGGGAAACCGAGTGTGGGTTCGACTCCCACCCGGCCTACAGTTTGTCAACGGACCTGCGACACCAGGTCCGTTTGTATTTCTACGCCGGCGCTGGTGGCGTCGCGCGCGCAGCGCGCCACAGCAGCAGTCCCAACGCCAACCAGCCGAGCCCCAGGCCGCCACCCAAAAACCACTCCGGCCAGCCGTCGCCGAGGCTGAGCATAACCAGAATGACCGGCATCACGCC
>JBBRZY010000865.1:0-2169 GCA_038252885.1 Anaerolineales bacterium
AGCGCCCGCGCCGCACGGCTGACCGGTCGCCCGCGGTGCCGCCCACCCAAGCAGTGATGAAACCGCCCACCAGCGCATAGAGCGAAAAGGGAATGCCGAGAAAGGTCGTGCCGGGGATGGGCAGAATGGCGATCAGCACCCAAAGCACCCCGGCCCACACGGTCGACGTGGCCCAACCCCGCGCGCGGCTGGCGCTGGTGACAGACTTGGCGGGTGTTACAGGATTGACAGCCATCGGCGAGGGCGACCCCTCGGCATTATACGCCGAGCGGCCGAGCGGTTGGCGGGGCGCTTCCGGCGAACGCTACTGGCCGGCCAGCGCCCGCAGCACGCGCTGCAACTCGGGCGGCAGCGGCGCTTCGAACTGCACCGGCTGGCCGCTGCTGGGCAGCTTGAAGCTCAACTGGGCGGCGTGCAAAAAGTGGCGGCGCAGCTGCACCGTGGAAATGCGGCGGCCGTAGATCGTGTCGCCGGCGATGGGGCAGCGCAAGTAAGCGAAGTGCAGGCGCAACTGGTGCGTGCGGCCTGTCAGCGGGTGCGCCTCGACCAGCGTGTGCTCGTGAAATTGCTCCAGCACCTTGTACTCGGTCACCGCCGCGCGGCCGCGGTCACCCGCCACAATCGCCATCTGCTTGCGGTTGCGCACGTCGCGGCCAATGGCGGCCTCGATCCGGCCGGTGTCGGTCGGCGGGTGGCCGTCTAGCAGCGCGACGTAAGTCTTAACCACCTCGCGCTCCTTGAACTGGCGCTGCAGCTCGCGGTGGGCCACGTCGTTCTTGGCCACGATGATCAGGCCGGAGGTGTCTTTATCCAGCCGATGCACAATGCCGGGGCGCTGCTCCTCCCCCACGCCTTCCAAGTCGGGGTCATGCCCCAGCACAGCGTTCACCAGCGTGCCGCTGTTGTGGCCCGCCGCCGGGTGCACCACCATGCCGGCCGGCTTGTTGATCACCAGCAGGTCGTCGTCCTCGTAGATGATGTCGAGCGCGATGTTTTCGGCCTGGTGGCTGCTGGGCGCGACCGGCGGGATGCGCACCTGCACCTGGGCCGGAGCCGCCACCCGCAGCGCGGGCTTGGTGATGATGGCCGCGTCGACGCTCACAAAGCCGTCCTCGATCAGCCGCTGCACCTGCGTGCGCGACAACTCGGGCAGCTCGGCCACAATCAGAATGTCCAACCGTTCGGGGCGTACCGCCGGGCTGGCTTCGGCCGCCGCGGGCAGGGCAAAGGAGATAACGCGCTCACCCACCGGATTGCACTTCCTGAGCGTCCACGCCGGGCAGCGTCGAGCCAGTGTCGACCTGGCTGCCCTCGGTGCGCGCTTCAAAGAACATCAGGATCGCCAGAAACGCCACGCCCAGGCTAATGCTGGCGTCGGCTACGTTGAAGATAGCGAAGTTGCCCACGCTGATGAAGTCGGTCACGGTGCCGAAAGTCAGCCGGTCGATCAGGTTTCCCAGCGCCCCGCCCAACTGCATCCCCAGCGCAATCCGCATGCACCAGTGCCCGGCCGGCACCCTCTGGGCGTAGATAATGATGACCAGCGACACCACAATGGCGATGATGGTGAACACCAGGCTGGCGTCTTTGAACAGGCCAAAGGCCGCGCCGGTGTTCTGTATGTGCAGCACCCGCACGAACGGCTCCAGCGCCGGCCACGGGCTGTAGGCTTCGTTGATGTCTAGGCGGGTGCGCACCAGGTGCTTCGTGTACTGGTCGCCCAACACAATCAGCCCCGCCAGCAGGTAAACTAATACCTGATTAAAGGTCTTTTTCAACATGCTTCTCCAAAATACCAGGCCGCCCCCAGGTGAGCGCCAACCAGAGTCGCATTGTACCATGCGCAGCCCTGGGCCTAACTGCGCGTGAGCGTCCCGCCTCTGAAAAATGTTGCTTTGACCCTACCCGCTTACCTGCCCTTCCGATCCCGCGCGCGTGGCCCGATGCCCCAGGAGTATTTCAGTTTGGGGGCAAAAACCTCCGGCCCGGCGGGGTCAGCGCTAGGCGCTTGGTCAGGCTCATCCGCGCCCTCGTCCGCCCGCCGCGCCGCCGGGGTGTTTGACTGACCCGCGCGCCTACCCCCTGGTAAAAATTTCCTTCGGTCAGATAAGACCTTTCAGGCTCTACCGTAGCTGACGGGATTATTGTCCAAAGGCGACTGTGGCGTGA
>JBBRZY010000866.1:0-2165 GCA_038252885.1 Anaerolineales bacterium
GGTCGGCCACAAACAGCAGCAGGTCGCCGGGCTCCGCATCCAGCCGGGCCAGAAGCAGGGCCAGCACATCCGCCGGCAGGAACTTGGCAAACGTCGAGCGGTGCTCGCCCGAGGCCTCGACCGCGATGTAGGCCAGGCCCTTGGCGCCGTGGGTCTTTACGAACTCGGTCAATTCGTCGAGTTGCTTGCGGGTGTAGCTGCCCAGGCCTTTGGCGTTCAGGCCGCGCACATGCCCGCCGCGCGCCACGGTATCGGCGAAGACCTTGAAGCCGGTTTGCGGCGCCAAGTCGCTGACATCTTTAATCTCTAGCCCGAAGCGCAGATCAGGGTTGTCCTTGCCAAAGCGGTCCATCGCCTCGGTGTACTTGAGGCGCGGCCAGGGCTTGGCCAGCAGCTTTTTCTCAGGCACCAGGGTCTCGACCATCTGAGTGAACATGCCCTCGATCAACTGCATGATGTCTTCGCGCGTGATGAACGACATCTCCAGGTCGAGTTGGGTGAACTCGGGCTGCCGGTCGCCGCGCTGATCCTCGTCGCGGAAGCAGCGCGCAATCTGAAAATAGCGCTCGACGCCGGCCACCATCAGCAGTTGCTTGAGCTGCTGGGGCGACTGCGGTAAGGCGTAGAAGCTCCCGGCGTGCACGCGCGACGGCACCAGGTAGTCGCGCGCGCCCTCGGGCGTAGTTTTGAACAGGATCGGCGTCTCGACTTCCATGAAGCCTTGCCCGTCGAGATAGTCGCGGATGAACTTGATGACGCTGTAGCGCAGTTGAAGGTTGTGTCGCATCCGTTCACGGCGCAGGTCGAGATAGCGGTATTTCAGACGGATGTTTTCATCCACCGGCAGGTCTTCGTTGATGGCGAACGGCAGCACCTTGGCGGCGTTCAGGATCTCAAGCTCGGTCACTTCTAGCTCAACGGCGCCGGTGGCCAGCTTGGGGTTTTCCTTGCCAGCCAGGCGCGGGCGCACGATGCCCGTCACGCGCAGCACAAATTCGTTGCGCACACGCGCGGCCACGGCGTGGGCCGCCGGCGACAACTCGGGATTAGCCACCACCTGCGTCAGCCCCCAACGGTCGCGCACGTCTAGGAAGATCAACCCGCCGTGGTCGCGGCGAGTATTGACCCAGCCGGCCAGGGTGACGGTCTGACCAATGTGCTCAGGCCGCAGTGCGCCGCAGGTATGGGTTTTGTACATAGGAACCTCCATCAACAGTCAATCAACAGTCAAGTGGCCAGCCGGCCACGCCCAGGAGAGCGCCGCCGAGAAACAAAAAACCGCCCGGTGCAGGTGACCGGGCGGCGAACGACTTAGGTACCCTGCCGACGATCAGCAGGCGAGTCGGAACACCCGGCGAAGCCTCGCGTTGATGTCAGGATTATTCCGGGGCGTGCCAGGCACCGCCAAGCGCTGGATTGCGATCATTTCGCGAGTATAGCATGACTAAGGGCATTTGTGAAACAGTTACGGCAGATCGTAAATTTCAAAGTGGTCATTCTCGTAAACCAGCGGCAGGTCGTAGGCGTGCGGCTTTTCGACCACCAGGTAGTCGGCTTGAAAGCGCGCCGCCAGGCCCACAAAGTCGGCGGTGGTCAGCCCGTAGAAGGCGGCGGCGGTCAGGCGTTTGTTCTCAAAGTAGTCGCCGCGAAATTGCTCCAGCGCGCCCGGGGCCAGCGCCTCGAAGCGCGGCTTCCAGTAGTCCATGTAGTCGGGTGCGAAGGCGGCTTCGAGCAACTCAGACAAGGTCACGACGGTTGAGCGCTCGGAGAACACGCGCCAGTCGGATTGGTACAGCCACCAAATCTGGGGTGGCGTGATGAACAGGGCGTCTACCGGCGTGTGGTCGCGCGCCCACACTTGGGCGTCTTCCCAATCGGTCTGCGGCCCAAACACGTGCAGGCCCGGCTCCCACATGTCGTAGCCCAGCCCGATGCCGAACATGGTCGCCAGTGAGATGACAAAGGTGGCCCCGATCAGCACGCGCCGCCAGGCCATGTTCCGCGCCACCCGCAGAAAGCCCCACACGATCAGCGGCGCGGTCGGCAATACGATGAAGACATAGCTGGCGACGAGCACGCCAAAGTCGTACTTATCCCAGGTGTGGCGCCGGTACTGATCGGCCAGATAGGCGGCAAAGTAGATGTAGCCAAAGATCAGCACGAAC
>JBBRZY010000867.1:0-2162 GCA_038252885.1 Anaerolineales bacterium
CCGCTTGCCCCCTGCGCGATGTCATGGAGCGCGATGCGCGCGCCGCGCTCGCCAAGCTGCCGGCCGTCACCGGCGTCAAGGTCGGCTGGGATGCGCGCGTCACCGGCGGCGCCAGCCGCGGCGCGCTCAAGATGCCGGCCCGTAACGTAGTCGCCATCGCCTCCGGCAAGGGCGGGGTGGGCAAGAGCACCGTGGCCGTCAACGTGGCCGTGGCGTTGGCCCAGACCGGCGCGAAGGTCGGCTTGCTCGACGCCGACATCTACGGCCCCAATACGCCCATGATGCTGGGCGTGACCTACAAGCCGGTGCAGAACGAGCACGGCAAGATCGTGCCGGCCCGCGCCCACGGCCTGGAGCTGTTCTCGATGGGCTTCATGGTCCGCGCCGAGCAGGCCGTCATCTGGCGCGGCCCGATGCTCGACAAGGCCATCCGCCAGTTCCTCAACGATGTGGCCTGGAGCGACCTGGACTACCTGATCGTGGACATGCCCCCCGGCACGGGCGACGCCCAACTCACCGTCTCGCAGGCCATGTCGGTCGTCGGGGCCGTCATCGTCACGCTCCCGCAAGAAGTGTCGCAGGCCGACGCAAGGCGTGGCCTGGAAGGCTTCCGGCAGATGGAAGTGCCGGTGCTGGGTGTGGTCGAGAACATGAGCTACCTGGCGATGCCCGACGGCAGCCGCATGGATATCTTCGGCCACGGCGGCGGGCGCAAGCTGGCCGAGGCGGCCGGCGTGCCCTTCATCGGCGAAATTCCGCTCGACCCGCAAGTCCGCGTCGGCGGCGATGGTGGCACCCCCATCGTCGTCAGCCACCCGCAGTCAGTCGCCGGCCTGGCCCTCAAAGCCGTCGCTCAAGACATCGCCGCCAAGGTCAGCGTCGCCAACTTCATGAACCAGAACAACGTCATCCCGATCACTGAGATTAGCTAAAACCTGCGCCCGGCATGACAACCTAAAGCCCGGCCCGGAGCGCCTCCCGGCCGGGCTTTTTCGTTACTTGCCATGCGCCCTCACCCAATCCTGACCTGGGACGGTTTTCGCTTAGCGACCACCAACCCTCGGCCCTCCCACATACTTTCGTGAAAATTCGTTTCTGTCCCCCTGGTCCGACTCGCGCCTAAGCGTCCAGCTATCACCAACTCTCTTCCCCTGCCAACCCTTTAGCCTGCCCAACTCCCAAAACCTCCCCATTCGTGATAATTCGTGGCAAAAGCCCTCCGGAATGAACAATCCACCCCTCTCAGCCTCCCCCAAAATTCGCGTCATTCGTGTAATTCGTGGCCAAAGCTTTTCCGACTTCCGACCTCTAACCTCCCGCTCATGGCTTGCACTCTACCTTCCCCTCGTCTATCATGTCACCCGGAAGGAGTACGGATAAGGTAAAGTTATGGCTGAAATCACTCTTGCTTCTGATGCTGCGCCCCAAGCGCGGCCGAATACCCGCTTTATCATCGGCGTGCGCTTCATGCGCGTCGGCAAGGTCTATCACTTCGACGCCTCCGGTCACCCCGAACTCAAGCCCGGCGACCGCGTCGTCGTCGAGACCACCCGCGGCCGGCAATTGGGCGAGGTGGTCAACGTCATCCCCCCGGAAAAGCAGGCCCCGCCCTCCGGCGGCTACAAGGCCATCGAGGCTGTCGCCACCGCCCGCGACCTGGCCCTAGAAGCCATGTGGAAGGGCAAAGAGACCGAGGCCATGATCAACGCCCGCGAGCGCGCCCACCAACTGCGCTTGCAGGATGTCAAGATCGTCCGGGCCGAATACAGCTACGAAGGCTCCCGCCTGACCTTCCTCATCAGCGGGCCAGACGATGGGGCGGGGCGGCTCGAAACCAGGTCGCTGCGGGACGATATGCAGCAGCTTTACCCGGCCCAGCAGGTGGGCCTGCGCCAGATTGGCCCGCGCGACGTCGCCAAGCTGCTCGGCGGCATGGGCGCCTGCGGCCTCGAAAGCCGCTGCTGCTCGACCTTCCTGACCGACTTTAGCCCGGTCAGCATCAAGATGGCCAAAGAGCAGGGCCTGTCGCTCAACCCGGAAGAAATCACCGGCATGTGCGGCCGCCTGCGCTGCTGCTTGGTCTACGAATACGAGAACTACGTCGCCGCTCGCAAGCTGCTCCCCAAGCGCGGCAAGCTGGTCCTGACCCCCAAGGGCACCGG
>JBBRZY010000868.1:0-2129 GCA_038252885.1 Anaerolineales bacterium
GCATCGCTGGCGCTGGTGACGTTTGTGACGGCGGGTGCGACTCAATTCCTCATCACTTGGGCACCCTTTCCTTTCCCGCTGTACTCAGCGCGGGATGTGGCCGGGGGTTAGGTCCTCCCGCCCGCCACCACCACTCCCAAATCGTCCCTTGTCGTCACGCCTAACTATTTCCTTAATTGCGCCGTTCGCGTAGAATAGGCTTGGCCGCCACCCAGTCGGCTCCCGGGGGGCTTTCTACAACAATCCCATCCACTCTGGGCGCCAGGAGAGCGCATGATCTCGTCTCGCAGCGGCGTAAACATCGACATTCTGTCTGAGGCGCACCGCATCTCGTGCCGGATCTCGGTCGGCCCCAGCGGCCTGCTGGCCCAGCTCAACGACGCCACCTCGTCGTTGGCCGAGGTCGAGGACGCCTACTTCTCGCGTCTCCAGCAGCCCGCCAAAATCGTGGCGCACTTTGAAACCGCGCACATCGCTAAGAGCGCGGCCGGGCTGATAGTCGTCGCCCGGCGCGAAGACCTCGGCCCGCACGGCTTGCCGCGCACTGGCTACTCGCGCATCCTCACCGTGCCCGTGCTGCTCACGACGCCTCAATTTGAGGTCCAGGGCCAGATCGAGTTTGTCCACAAGTACGACGCCGCCGAGTTGTTGGTGGGCGGCACCGGCCGGTTCGTCATGGTCTTCAACGCTTCCGCCATCGCCACCGCCTTCCCCGAGACCACCTTTTCAGGCGGGGCCATTCTGGTCAATCGCTCCCAGGTCGAAATGATTGCCCCCGTTCAGCGAGCCAAACCCAATGGCTAATGTGCTCGTCGTCGACGACGACGCCGATATGCGCCCGCTGATGCGCGTCACGCTGACCAAGCTGGGCCACACGGCCACGCTGGCCGCGCGCGGCGAAGAAGGCCTGCAAATGGCCGAAGCCGGCAACTTCGACGCCATCATCCTCGATGTGATGATGCCCGACATCGACGGCTACGAGGTCACCCGCCGCCTGCGCGCCAACCCGCGCACCGCCGATGTGCCCATCCTCATCCTCACGGCGCGCGCGCAAGCCGCCGACTTCGACAGCGCCATTGAGGCCGGGGCCGATGGCTACCTGGCCAAGCCTTTTGAAGCGGAGGTGCTCAACCGCCGGCTGGGCGATCTGCTCAAGCAGTCGGCCGCGCGCCGCACCGCCGTCCCCGGCTCCGGCGACCGCTCGTCCACCGGCCGGGTCATCGTCGTGGTTGGTTTGCGCGGCGGCGTCGGCAGCACCACCGTGGCCGTCACGCTGGCCGGCGCGCTGGTGCGCCTCGGCCGGCGCGTCTGCCTCGTAGACCTGACCACCTCCGGCGGGCATGTGGGCCTCAACCTGCGCCTGGCCGCGCCGACCACCTGGGCCAACCTGCCGGCCGCGCCCGACTCAACTGTCGTGGCGCAACAATTGCTCCGGCATGAGTCGGGCCTATTGGTGTTGGCCGCGCCGCAGCAGCCGGTGCGCCAGGGTCCGCCCGCCGCCACCTTTCGTGCCACGCTCGACGCGCTCCAAATTTTCTTCAACGATGTGATCGTGGATGCCGCCGCCGTGCTCGACGAGGCCACCTGGACCGCCTTGGGGATGGCCGAACGCATCCTCGTCCTTGTCACGCCCGAGGTCTGCGCGGTGCACACGGCCGTGGGCACCCTGCGGCTCCTCGAAACCGTGCGCCGCCCCGACAGCCAGATCGAGATCGTCCTCAACCACGTCTCGCCCGACCATAATCTGCCCGCCGCCGCGGTCGAGCGCGCCCTCGGCCGCCCGCCGGATGTATTCATCCCCTACGACCGGCAACAGCCGGTGGCCCTGACCAACGGCGCCCCCCTGATCTTTGCCCAGCCCGGCGCAGCGCTGCCGGCCGCTGTGGGCGCCTACGCCCAGCAGCTCAAAGAAGCCGCCGCCTGACGGCCCGCGCGCCGACCGTCATGCGGACCGACTACGATACGATCGTGCTCGGCCTGGGCGGGTTCGGGGCCGCCGCGCTCTATGCGCTGGCCCGCCGTCTCGGCGGCGATGTGCTCGGGCTAGAGCAGTTCGAGCTGGGCCACGCGCGCGGCAGTTCGCACGACCACTCGCGCCTAATTCGGCTCTCCTACCATCGCCCGCACTA
>JBBRZY010000869.1:0-2127 GCA_038252885.1 Anaerolineales bacterium
GCCGCCGCCACCCCGCCCACCGCCAGCAGCCACCCGCGCCCACTTCTCAGCCGCGCCCATAGGCTGTGCGCGGCCACCAGCGCCGGATGCAGCTCCCCCTCCCATTTCACCAGCCACAAAATCCACAGCCCATGCACGGCGAACAGCACCGCCGCCGGATAAAAGGTCGAGATTAGTGCCAGCCCCGCCGCGGCGTAGGCCAGCCATGCCCCCGCGCTGCCCCGCCGCGCCGCGCGCACCAGCAGCAACGTACACAGTGTGGCCAGCGCCACCACCAGCGCGTAGTAGCGCGCCATCCGGCTGAACTCCACAAACGCGGGCGTCAGTGCCAGCAGCAGCGCGGCCGGCAGCGCCGCGCGCCGCCCCAACACCCGCCGCGCCAGCGCCGCCATCAGCGCCACAGCCACCAGCCCGGCCGCCGCCGAGAACCAGCGCACGGCGTAGCCAGACCGGCCGGCCGCCGCCGTCCACGCGCCCAGCGCCAAAAAGTACAGCGGCGGGTGCACATCCGCCGCCGCCGCCGCCACCACCTGGGCCGCACTGCCCTGGCTCATTTGCAGCGCCAAATACTCATCGAACCACAGACTGCGCTCGCCCAATTGCCAGGTCAGCAGCGCCCAACTGACCAGCAGCAGCGCCACCGCCTGCGCCCAGCGCCTCACCGTGCCGCCCCCACCAGCGCGGCATACACGGCGGCGGTCTCGGCCGCCGCTTTGTCCCAGGTCAGCGTCGCCGCCCGCGCTAGCCCGCGCTGTCGCAAGTCGGCCAGCAGCGCCTCGTCGCCCAGCGCCCGCTTTATCGTCGTAGCGATCGCCGCCTCATCCAACGGATCGAACAGCAGCGCCGCCTCGCCCACCACCTCCGGCAGCGCCGACGCGTTGCTGCACGCCACCGGCACGCCACAGGCCAGCGCCTCCAGCGGCGGCAGCCCAAAGCCCTCATACACCGACGGGAACACAAACAGCTTTGCGCCGCTGTACAGCGCCGGCGCGTCCGTCGCAGTCACCGGCCCCAGAAAGCGCACGCGCCCCTCGGCCCCGGCCTGCTTAACGATGTTCAGCGCCTCTGGGTAGCGCGCCTCCCACTGGCCCGCGATCACGAGCGTGGGTGCGTCGGCCAGGCGCAGGTAGGCCCGCACCAGTCGCTCCAGATTCTTGTGCGGCTTGTTGCCGCCGAAGTACAGCACATAGTCGTCTGGCAGCCCCAGCCGGCCCTTCAGCGCCGCCACGGTCGCCGCTGGCTGCGGCCTAAAATCTGGGTCGGCCGCTTCGAGCACGGTCACCAACTTGCGCGGGTCCACGCCCAGCCGCGCCCGCAGGTCCGCCGCCGACGCCTGCGACACCGTGATCACGCGCTGCGCCGCCCGCACTGCCAGCCGCACCGTCAGCGCGAACAACAGCCGCGCCCGCGCCGGGTAGCGCGCCGGCCGCATCAGCGGAATTAGATCGTGGATGGTGACGACGGTGGGCAGCCCCGGCCGGTAGGGCATGATGACGTAGGGCGAATGATAGACCTGCGCCCCGGTTGCCCGCAGCCCGCCGCGCAGCCGCCACTGCTCGGCCGGCGCGAAGTTGCGCACCGCCACCGGCACCAGCCGCAGGTTGGCATACGCCCGCAGCGCCTCCAAGGGGTAGCGCGTGTTGGCCTGGCCCGGATGGTAGAGCAGGTGCAGTTCCAGATTGGGCTGGGTGCGTGCCAACGCCGCCGCCAGGTTGTAGGCATAGCGCCCGATGCCGGGAAAGTGATCGTGGATGGCGCGCCCGTCAAACGCGACGCGCACGTGACTCTTTCCCATCTACCACGCGCGCATACACCTTCAGCGTCTCGCGCGCGGCGGCTTCCCACGTGAAGCGCTTGGCCCGCGCCAGCCCGCGCGCCCGCATGCTGGCCCGCAACTGCGGGTCGGTCAACGCCGCCTGCATCGCCTCCATCAAAGCGCCCTCGTCCGTCGGGTTCACCAGCAGCCCGGCCTCCCCCACGATCTCCGGTATCGACGACGCGCTGCTGGCGACCACCGGCACGCCGCACGCCATCGCCTCCAGCGGCGGCAGTCCGAAGCCCTCGTACAGCGACGGATAGACAAACACCTCCGCGCCGTTCATTAGTGCCGGCGCGTCGGCCTCCGCC
>JBBRZY010000870.1:0-2118 GCA_038252885.1 Anaerolineales bacterium
AGCATTTCAGTCTGGGGGCCAATTTTGTAAAAGGCTCGGTGGCGGCAACGTCGAGATAGGTTCTCACCGCAAGTGGAGGTTGTGAAATGTCGTATCTGACCGAAGGAAATTTTTAACAGGGGTAGGTGGTCTTGCCCACCTACCCCTGGTAAAAATTTCTGGCTGACCCAAAACGGCTGCGGCCCGAATGAGCGTGTAAACCCGCTGGCGGCAGGGATAGGCGCGCCGGTCAGTCAAACACCCCGGCGGCCCGGCGCGCTGACGAGCGCGCGGATTGGCCTGACCCAGCGCCTAGGGCTGACCCAGACTGGCCTGATGTTTTTGCCACCAAATTGAATTACTCCCGCCACACTAACGAATGAGAGCAGAGGTAATGATGCAAGCTAAAGCAAATTTCAAGGTGACGAAGTGGGACCAAACCGAGATCAGCGACGTGGGCGCGGGGCCGGAGTGGGCGCGGGCGACGGTGCTCAAGACGTTCGAGGGTGAGTTGGTGGGCGAGAGCCGGGCCGAGCTGCTGCTGGCAGGTGCGCCGGAGGGCGGCGCGGGCTACATCGCGCAGGAGCGGTTTGTGGGGCGGCTGGGTGACCGGGAAGGCACGTTCGACCTGCAGCACGGCGGCGACGCGCTGCCCGACGGCACCTCGCCGCACCAGTTTGGCTACGTCATCCCCAACTCTGGGACCGGCGGGCTGAAGGGGCTGCGCGGCACGGTGCTCTTCCGCCACGACGAGGCCGGCGCGGTGTTTACGTTGGACTACGAGTTTGGCTTAGCGGCTTAGGGCGCGGGCGTTGGGGTCGCGCTCGCGCCCTCGCGCGTGTCCATCCAGTCGAGGCGCGGGCAGGCATTGTAGTCGCTGCCGAGGATCAGCTCAAACGGCACCGAACTGCCGGCGTCCGGCTCGGCCAGCACATGGGCGTCATCGAGGTGCAGCAAGGCCTGCAGCCGCTTGACGGGCGAGCCTTTGGCGCTGGTGGTGTGGTCAATGAGGATGGTCTCGGCCTGCGGCGCGGGCACACTGCCTGAAAAGATCACGCCGAAGCCGTCGCCGCGCAGGGTCTCGGCGGCCAGGGCCGGGTCGATCAGGCCGGGGGCGGCATTGACGACCTCGATCCAGGTCAGGGCGCGCGCCAGGCGGTTGGTGGCCGGGTCGGCCAGGAAGTCGGTCACCAGTGCGCGCAGCGCGTCGGCCTTGGGCAGCAGCACCGACTCGCCGCCGGGGGTGATCCAGCCGGTGGTCTGGTTGGGCCCGATGTTCAGGCTGCGGATCGAAGCGTCTTCCATGTGGCCGGCCATCGGCACGAACTGCATGATGTCCCACAACCCCATGTCGGTTTCCACCACCTCCTGAAAATCGCCATACAGGGCTGGGATCTGCGGCAGCAGGTCGGCGCTCTGCGCGCGGTGATACATGGCGCGCAGCACCTGGCGCTGGCGGTAGCCGCGGAAGAAGTCGCCGCCGACCGGGCGGGCGCGGGCGTACCACAGCGCCAGCGCGCCATCCATATGGGTGACGCCGGCCGTCTGAGTGTAGAGGGCGTAGTTGGCGGCGTCGCGCTCATCGAGCGTGGGGTCGAGCAGCTTGTATTCGGTCACCTGGCAGGTCACTGGCACGTCGACGCCGCCGAGCGTATCCACAATCTGCCGGAAGCCGTCAAAATTCACCAGGGCGTAGTAGTGGATTGGGATGCCCAAGTTGTAGAGAATGGTCTGTTCGAGCAGGGCCGAGCCGCCGCCAGGGTAGCCGTTGGTCTCGCCCGCGCCATAGGCCCGGTTGATGCGGCTCATGCCCCACATGGGCACATAGACGAACAGGTCACGCGGGATTGAGAGCAGGCTGACGGTGCCGGCGGCGGTGTTGATCGAGGCGACGATCAGGGTGTCGGTGCGGAAGGTGGGGTCGGTGGCGCGGTAGTCGGTGCCGATCAGCAGCACGTTGACGACGGCGTCGGTGATCGCCAGGGCCTCAACGGCCGTGGCGTTGGGGGTGACCAGGGTCGCGCCGGCCATGGGCGTGATGCTGAAGGCGCCGAGCGTGGGCGCTGCCTTGTCATGGGCGGTGGGCGTGGCGGAAGCGACGACGGCGCGCGTGGGCGGGGCGAGCGTGGCGGTGGGCGC
>JBBRZY010000871.1:0-2115 GCA_038252885.1 Anaerolineales bacterium
GAGCGTCAGCGAGCCGCCGGCGTCGTTGAACTGGTTGCAGGTGGAGTTCTCAAAGGTCGGCCCAGTCCAATCGCCCAGCGGCGTGAGATGGCTGACCGTGGTGCAGGCCGCGCTGATCACGGTGGCATCGGCGCGATGTGAAAGAGCGGCACCGGCCATCGCAAAGGCGGCAAAGGCGCAAACACCTAACTTCAACTGCTGAAACACTCTTGGTCTCCTAACGGGGTGAGCTTGGCATATCCACCAAGCCAGCTTCGACGTGAGTAAAGCAGGATGCGTGCCAAAGAATAATGTTCTGTTGAATCAGATAGATAGTCGGCCGGACGACAGGGCTCGGCCAAGGAGTGTAAAAAACCCCGACACACCCCACCGCTACCACCGCCCCATGCGAATGGCAGCCGTTGTCCCACGGGCCCGGGCCAGAGATACAAGACATTGATTTATATAACATAACCCCAGAATGGCGGGGGCTTTCGAGAGACGGCGCGCCCGACCGGGCGGTGTAAAGTCTGCCGACTCTCCGCCCACGCAACCGGCGACCATCAGTCGTTTGGCGTGGTTTCCGGCCGATCCAGCGCCGCGTTGGCCTGCGCGGCCTCGCGCTGCGCCCGCTCCAGCGCGTCGCGGGCCTTCTCGCCCTTGGTGCGGCCATGCAGCACCCGGTTCTGCTGCGCCTGGGCCGCCGCCGCGGCGCGGGTGCGCTGCTTCTTGGCGCCACGAAGGTTGACGATCTCGCCCATCTGTCCATCCTCTGGCACACGTAACACTGCGAAACCCACCAGGGAGTGCGCCGCATGGGCACCACCATCCAACTTACCGCCGCCGATGGCCACAGCCTCTCGGCCTATCAAGCCGGCCCCAGCACCGCCGCCAAGGGCCTGGTGGTGGTGCAGGAGATCTTCGGTGTGAACCACCACATGCGCAACGTGTGCGACCGCTTCGCCGCCCAGGGCTACGCGGTGATCGCCCCGGCGCTGTTCGACCGCGTGGCGCCGGGCCACGAGCTCGGCTACACCGCCGACGACGTCGCCCGCGGCCGCGGCCTGCGCGCCGGCGTGCCGGATGCCGGGGCGATGGCCGATATCGAAGCCGCCGCCAAGGCGCTGTCCGGCCGCTCGCTCGGCATCGTCGGTTATTGCTGGGGCGGAACGCTGGCCTGGTGGGGCGCGACGCGCAGCACGAAGTTCAAGGCCGCCTGCGGCTGGTACGGCGGCGGCATCGCGGGCACGCGAACCGAAACCCCCTCCTGCCCGGTACAGTTGCATTTCGGCGAAAAAGACGGCGGCATTCCGCTCTCGGACGTGGACCTTATCCGTTCGGCGCAACCGGCAGTAGAGATTTTCGTCTACGAGGGCGCACAGCACGGCTTCGGCTGCGACGAGCGTGGCAGCTTCAGCGCGCCGGATGCCAAGCTGGCGCAGGAGCGGACGCTGGCGTTCTTTGGCAAGCATTTGTAAGGCAAGGCAAGCAGCGCTTTTTTGAAAAAAAGCGCGCAAAAGACGTTATTCGTTAAGACTGGTATCTTAACGAATAACGTTTTTTTGCTTCTTTGTTTTCAAACAAAGAAATCCTTCCTGCCATCCACTTCCCTCGCACGCCCGCCGATGGGACGACGTAGTTCCGCTATGCGGTGTGCGCCAGGCCGCGCGTGCGCGGATGGTGTCGTCAGACGGGCGGCGTCACCCGGCGCGGCGGCGACGATGGCGCGCGATGCCCAGGCCGAGCATGCCGCTCGCCAGCAGCAGCATCGCTCCTGGCTCCGGCACGGTCGCAGGCGGCGGAACCGGGGTGTTCTCGGAGAAGGTGAAGGTCTGGGTCGGCGGGGTGGCGCCGCCAATGGGATCCACCAGCACCGTGCTGCCGAGGCCCTTGATGAAATACTGTTCGGCGCCTGACGTTGAAGCCGGTGACGTCAGCGCGACGAAGTAATTCATGCCGGTGGTAAAGGTTACCGGGGCCGGCAGAACGAACGCGCGTGACGCATAGGTTTGGCAGTTCGAGGCGGAGGCCGCGCAGAACTGGGTTTTCGTCAGTGTGACGCTCTGGAGCAGGATGCTGACATTATTGGCGATCGAGTAGACGGCCAGGGTTATGCTGGCGCTGGTCTGAGACCCA
>JBBRZY010000872.1:0-2076 GCA_038252885.1 Anaerolineales bacterium
GCTTCACCTGGCTCTCGAAGTGGAAGGCGGCAAAACCGGCCTCGCGGAAGTATTGAATCCGGTCCGCCGTCGGGCCGCAGCAGTGTAGGATGACCGGCGCCGGCACCTGCGGCACCAACTGCTGGTGCATCGGCAGCAGGAAGTCGCGGTACATGGTGTTGCGCACCAGGTCGCCGGTGGCGTGGTCGGCCCACACGATGGCGTCGGCCCCGGCCTCGAGTTGCGCCTTGGCGAACAGCACCGGCACCTGCTGCAGCGTGTCGAGCGAGCGGCGCACGCGGTCGGGGTCGGCCAGCGTGTCGAGCAGGAACTCCTGCACGTTGTACATATGGTATGACAGCGTCCACGGACCCATGACCTTGCCCAGGATCATCACCTCGTCGCCGAAGTGCTTTTTGAGCAGGCGGATGGCGTCGAGCGCGCATTGGACGTACTTGTCGGCGAAGAACGAGTCGGGGAAGCCGTCGGGCAGCTTGATCTCGACGTCGCGGTCTTCCCACGGGTGCGTCAGGGGCGTGGGCATCATGCTGTCGTCGGTCCAGTCCACCTCGCAGCCGAGCGCCACGGCCTCCTGCGAGATCGAGAAGATCGGCATGACCGAGTCGAAGCCGAGCACGTCATGCGCGCCGGCGGCGAGTTCGGCCATCGGCCCCGGCTCCACATTGGCGGCCGGGAAGTGCGGCCCAACGGCGTCCATCAGTGGGTAGCTGATGACCGAGACGATGCTGGCGGCTGGCGGCCGGTCGACCGGCTCGCCGCGCAGCGCCGCGAGAAACCGCTGCTTGCCTGTCATGCGTTCCATAGCGCCCTCAATTCTGTGCTGGGTGGTGTGCGTGACCGCATTGTACAACTATCAAGCGGGCTTCACCCAAAGGCTACTGGGCCGGTGTGCCGGCGCGAAAGTTGGCCTGCTGGCGCACTTGCGGGTTGATGACGTTGCCGGGGACTTCGCCGCGCAGGGCCTGTACCACGTGCTCGGCGGCCTTGTGTTGCAGCTCTTCAATCGCGGCCTCGGAGTAGAAGGCGGCGTGCGGCGTAAGCGTGATGTTGGGTTGGCCCATGAGCGGGTGGCCGGGGGCGGGGGGCTCCTGCGTCAGCACATCGAGCGCGGCCCCGGCGATCACCTTCTGCTGCACGGCTTCGAGCAGCGCGGCCTCGTCAATCACGGCCCCGCGCGAGGTGTTGATCAGGAAGGCGCTCGGCTTCATCTGCCGCAGCGTGGTGGCGTTGATCAGGCCGCGCGTGGCGTCCGTCAGTGGCACGTGCAGCGAGATGTAGTCAGCCGTGCTCAACAAGTGTCCCAGGTCGTTGGTCAGTTCGCCGTAGGGGGCCACCTCTTCCGGGCGCGCGTGCGGGCTGTAGACCAGCAGCTTGAGGCCAAAGCCGGCCGCCTTGGGGGCCAGCGCCTTGCCGATGCGCCCAAAGCCGATGATGCCCAGCGTTTGCCCGCGCAGCCGGGGCAGCGGCCAGCCGGCCTTGAGGTTCCACACGCCGGCCTGTGTCGCCGCCGAGAACAATGGCACCCGGCGCGCGCAGGCCAGCAGCAGCGCCATGGCGTGGTCAGACACTTCCTCCATGCAGTAGTCCGGCACGTTGGTTACCCACATGCCCAGATCGGTGGCGTGTTGCACGGCGATGTTGTCCAGCCCCACGCCGTAGCGACTGACGATGCGGCAGCGCGGGGCGGCGTCGAGCACGGCGGGCGTCACCAGCTTCCAACAGGTCAGGATGGCGTCGGCCTGCGGGGCCAGGCGCACCAGGTCGGCCTCCGCGCCAGTCTCGGAGACGATCAACTCTGCGCCGGCCGCGCGAAAAACTTCCGTCTCAATCGCCAGCGACGGCCAGTTGTAGTCGGTCACTAAGACTTTTAGGGTCATCGCGTCAGGGCCTCGGCCGAGCGGACGGCTGCGTTCCGCCCAGACAATTCAAGATAGCGGCGGGGCGTGAGCCGAGCCGGCGCGGAAGGAGAATTGGGGTGGCGCCCCGCCGAGCAAACTGACCAATTCTTCGATGTGCAGCACGGCAAAGGCACCGGCGGCGAACACGACCACCGGTACCGACCCGAAGCGACGGCCC
>JBBRZY010000873.1:0-2065 GCA_038252885.1 Anaerolineales bacterium
CGGCTCCTGGTGCTGGCCTACCAGATCAAGGCTTTCTGGCCCGCCTGGGACGCTAACCTAACAACCTTATTGTCGGCCGGTAGGGCCGACAATAAGGTTGTCAGGCTAGCGTCCCAGGCGGGCCAGAACGCCTTGATCTGGCAGGCCAGCACCTGGAGCCGTCGAACAAGCCTGGCCGAAGCTACCGGCCGTAGGGCGACCAGCGCCAAGCCGACCTGCCCCTCCTGGCAGACAGTGTACAAATTGGTGGTGGCCCGGCCGTTGCCGTCCGTGGGACCGGCTTTGAGCGCGAACTGAAGGCGTGCTGGTCTCCAGTGTGCCATCGGAGTGCTAGGTCACGTTGTGTTGGTCGTTGAGGGCGTCGGCGGTGATCTCACTTCAACTTTAGGGCAACAACAATCGAATTCACATCGACACGCCGCCGGGCAGCGTGAAAACGGCATGAAAAACCGCCCGTCCCGGTGGCTGGGACAGGCGGTTTAGGGCAGCATGCCTATCGGAAGGGGCGGAACGTGACTCGTTCGCTATTCCAGGTACAACTCGTCGCTGTCGTCATCGAACGTAAAAATCTCGGCGTAGCGAGCCCAATTAATCGCTGTGTCGAGTTGGGTGGCGGCGTAGTCACCGAAATCTTGTTGCAGCTTGTCCAAGAAGTACTCCTCAGCGACGCGCTGGTTATCATCGTTCTGCAGCGTCTCGTAAATCCAACGGATCGTCGGCTGGCGCAGTAGGCGGCTGGCCGTGATTTCCTTGCGCGCCAAGATACTAGCCTCGGCAAACGTCTGGCCTAGCGGCGTCACGTTAATGTCGCCGGCGGCCACGTGGGCAAAGCCCAAAAGTTCAGCCGCCTCCATAATCGGCAGCAAGTCGTCCAGCTCCAGGTTCAGCTCGTGAGCCAGCCGATACAGGTCGGCCTGCCCGTTGTCACTGTTCAGGCGCTCCAGCAAGCCAGCCAGTGCGTTGATGCGCGCCGCCGGCAGCTTTTCGGTCTGGCCGGGCTGGCCCGGCGCGGTGCCGAGCACCACGGCTTCCGGTTCGGTTTGGCCCGCCACGGCCGCGTAGACCTTGTCTGTCAGAGCCTGAAAGGCAATGTCTTTGCGCTGCCGGGGGTGGCGCAGGTGGACCGCCAGCTCGGTCACCACATGACCGGGGTCTTTACCCATCACCACGATCCGGTCGGCCAACAACACGGCCTCCTCAATATTGTGAGTCACCATCAAAATGGCTTGGATGGGCAGCGACTGGCTCAGCCACAGCTCCATCAACTCGCCGCGCAGCGCCTCAGCCGAGAGCACGTCCAGCGCCGAGAACGGCTCGTCCAGGCATAACAGCTCAGGCTCAACCGCCAGGGCGCGGGCAAAGCCAACTTTCTGACGCATGCCGCCGGACAACTCGCGCGGATAGGCCGATTCAAAACCGTCGAGACCAACGGTGTCGATCAACTGGAGGGCGCGCCGGCGGCGCTCAACCGGGGGAACGCCGCGCGCCTTCAAGGCCACGTCCACATTTTCATCGACAGTCAGCCACGGATATAAAGCAAACGTCTGGAAGACGATCGTGGCGTGGGGGTTCACCCCTTGCAGCAGCTGACCGCGATAGAGCACGCGGCCTTCGCTGGCCGGGGTCAATCCGGCAATGATGCGCAGCAGCGTAGACTTACCGCAGCCGGAGGGCCCCAACAGGCACACGAACTCACCCACGTTAATTTCCAGATGCACGCCCTGCACCGCCTGGAAGCGCTTGGATTCTTTGCCATAAAACTTGCCGACGTTTTCCAGGGTGAGCAGCGGGCCGTCGGTGGCCGACAGATTGGGTCTGGGTTGGGTAGGGGTGGATTGGGCCATGCCGTTTCTCCAACTAACTTGAGCGAAGTTGCCTAGTCCATGCGAAAGCGTTCTTCGGCCAGCCGGTAGAGCGTGTGCCAAAACGTCCGGTTAATCAGCACAACGGTGATGACCAGCGCCAATGTTGCGGCCAGCAACTGATTGTAGTTGGCCGCCGCCGTGGCTTGGGCGATGACTGCGCCGACCCCAATCGTCGCGTGCGCCTGCCCGGCGAACTGCAC
>JBBRZY010000874.1:0-2047 GCA_038252885.1 Anaerolineales bacterium
AACGCGTTGCCCGGCGACCACCGGGGCCGCCAGCGGCAGGCGCGCCGTGACGCGGCCGGCTTCCGGCGTGACCATCAGCGTGAGGGCTTGAAAATGCACGGGCGCGCGGCGCTCTAACCACACACTCTGCCACAGCCCACCCACTGCGCCGTACCAACTTTGCTTGCCATGCGGCACTTCGGAGAAGGGTGGCACACCGGCGGGCGGCTCGTCGCCGGGGTCGGCCACTTCGACGCGCACGGTGTTTTGGCCCCCGGTGCGCACCTGCGTGGCAATGTCGAACTCAAATGGCAGGTAGCCGCCCTCGTGCGCGCCGACGCGCTGGTCGTTCACCCACACCTCGGCCCAGTAATCCACCGCGCCGAAGTGCAGGATCACTGCGCTGCCCGCCCACTCGGCCGGCAGGCTAAAGTTGCGCTGATAGGTCGCCAGGCCGGGCTTCTCGGCCAGGTCGGGGAATTGCGCCTGCCACACGCCGGGCACGGTTGCGGTGCGGCGGGCGTCGGCCGGGTCGGTCGCGGCGCGGAAGGACCAGTAGCCGTCGAGGGAAACACGTTGTCGCGTCATAGCCGTCCTATAGTGATCGCTTAGTCGAGTTTACGAAAGCAAGAATGCAGCAGCGACGGGACACCGCCGCCGATGACAAACACGGCCAGCGCGCCCAACTGCTCGGTGGCCCGGAACCGAGGCGCAGCAGCGCGAACGGGCGGTTGGGCAGCGAACGGAACCGGCGCATGGGGCCGGAGAGAAAGAGAAAGCGTTAGGACACCCGCCACGTTTGAGGCGTGCGGAGCGACCTGCCCAATCCCTCCAAACGCTTAATTCTGACTGCCGACATCCAATCGATAAAATTTCGCCGCCGAGCCGCCCATGACCTTGGCCTCGGCGTCGCCGGGCAGCGCGCGGGCGTAGTCGCGCACCAGGCCCGCCACAGCGGCGTAGTCGGCCGAGAGCAGGCACACCGGCCAGTCGGAGCCGAACATCAGCCGGTCGGGGCCGAAGCAGTCGAAGACCACGTTCAGGTAACGAGTGAAGTCGGCCGGCTGCCAGGCGCGCCAGGTGGCCTGGGTGACCAGACCGGAGACCTTGCACCAAACGTTTTTGTGGCGGGCCAGCGCGCGCAGGTCTGAGTCCCACGGCGCGAGCGTGCCGGCCTGGATAAGCGGCTGGGCGAGGTGGTTGAGCACAAAGCGCTGCTGCGGGAATTGCTTGCCGAACTGCAACGCCGGCTTGAGATGCCGAGGCTTGAGCAGCAGGTCGTAGGTGAGGTCCCAGTCAGCCAGCAGCGCCAACCCGCGCCGAAAGTCGGCCCCGAGCAGAAAGTTGTCGTCGGGCTCGGCCTCGACGACGTGGCGGACGCCGACTAGCTTGGGGTGGCGCGCATAGTGCGCTAACTGATCGCGCAACTGCGGCGAGCGCAGGTCGACCCAGCCGACCACGCCCAAGATGAACGGGTTGGCGTCGGCCAGCGCCAGCAGCCACTCGGTCTCGGCCAGGCTCTGGCGCGCCTGCACGACGACCGTGCCTTGCACGCCGGCCGCCGGCAGCAGCGGGGCGAGGTCGGCCGGCAGGTAGTCGCGCCGAAGCACGCCCATGGCCGCGCTCAGCCAGGTGTGCTCGGCCGGGTTGTAGTGCCAGAAGTTTTGGTGGGCGTCGATGTTCAGAGCGGCCTCCGGCGCAGCGGGTGGGCGTTCGCTTTGCGCGTGCGCTTCATTATCGGTATAGATGCGGCGCAGGGCAACCGAGGCTGGGGCCGGCCTAACGGAACGGCGTGAACCACTTGGCCGGGATCTCCAGCCCAAAGCCGGGGGCGTTGTTGGGCCGCAAGTAGCCGTCCTTGGGCAGGGCCTGGCCCGGCAGGTGGCCGGCCTGCTCCAGCGGCACGCCGGGGTGGGTGCCCACGAAGAACTCGGTCAGGGGCGCGGTGCGCGCGGCGTAGCTGAAGTGCTGGCCGAAGACGTTGTTGCCGCCGCCGTGCAGGATGACGCGCAGGCCGGCGGCCTGGGCCAGCGCTTCGATCTGCCAGCAGGTCGTTAGCCCGCCGCAC
>JBBRZY010000875.1:0-2043 GCA_038252885.1 Anaerolineales bacterium
CTGCTGCCCAACGCGACCAGGCTCAGCGGCAGCCCGCCGCCGAGTACACCGACGGCGATGGGCAGCAGACTCAACGCCGACCGGCGGCGGGCCGGCAGGTTTGACAGGCCATAGACGAGCAGGCCGAGAGCGTGGCTCAAGAGCCCGAACAGCACCAATAGCCATAGCGCATCCAGTTGAAACCAGACGCTGGCCGAATAGCCAAACGCCATGGCGGGTACGCCTAGGGCCGCGAAAAACAAGCCGAGCGCACCCAGGCGAGACGGCGGCGCGGCGGCGGCTAGCCCGACGCTGCCCAGCGCCAGCAGGCCGGCGCAGGCCAGGATCGGCCACAGCAGCAGGTCGCGGGCGTCGGCTGGGGTACTAGTCATACCCCAGACATAGAGCCAGAGCCAGAGCACGCCGCCAAGTAGTGCGGCAACTGCGCCCAGGCGGGCCACCACACGGCGGGCTGCGGGGCGGCGCAGACCGAGGCCCGCGCCAAGCGGCAGTCCCACCACCAGCACCATTACCAGCCAGCGCACCAGCACCGGCGGCCGCCAATCGGGAAAGCCCAGCGGTGTGCGTGCTTGGTAGCCGGGGCACAGGTCCAGGTTGCGCGCGTTGCAAAACTCAAAGCGCCCGCCGACCATCGTGACCAGCACACTCAGGCTTTTTAGGCCAGCCGGGGCGACGGTGAGCGGATCGTCCGAGATCACGATCAGGTCGGCGTATTTGCCCGGCTCCAGGCTGCCAACCTCGGTCTCACGGAAGAGGGCATAAGCCGACTCGCTGGTCATGATGGACAGGGCGTCGGCCACGGGCAGCGTGTCGTCTTGCAGCCATTCGCCGGCCGCGCAGGTGTAATAGCTCTGCACGTCCACGCGTGTCACGAAACCGGCTAGGTGGACGAACGGGTTGGTTGAGAGGAATGGGTAATCGCTGTGCCAGGCGATAGGCAGGCCGGGGTTGGCGGCGCGCAGCTCGCGCCAGGGCCACTCCCAGGCGTGGTAGGGCTCTGGCACCGGCGGGCCAAAGGGGGTGCAGGCTGGGTACTCGCCGTTGAGCACCGGGATGATGCCCACCGTGCCGAAGCGCGCGACCTGCTCGGGCCGCACGACGCTGACGTGTTCCATGCGATGCCGGTAGACATTTGGTCCACCGTCCAGCGCCGCGGCGATGGCGGTCTGCGCTTGCTCTACGGCGCGGTCACCGATGGCGTGAATGGCGACCTGGTAGCCGGCGGCCTGGGCCTCGGCCACCATCTGGTTGAGGGCGGTCTGTGTCAGCCACAAGTCGCCCTGGCCCTGGCCTGGGGTAAGCTCGAAGCTGAGCGCCACGCCGCCGCACGAACCGCCGTCGGTGAAAATTTTGACGCCGCCAATGCGCAGCATCTCACCCGGCGTGCGCGTGGACGGATACCGTTTGTACCAACTGCCGGTGGCTTGGCCGCAGTTGGTGTTGGCGACCAGGTATAGGCTGGTGCGCACGCGCAATTCGCCGCGCGCGTCGAAGGCCTGGATCTCGCGCAGGAATGGCTCGTCCACGTATAGGTCGCCGAGCGTGGTGATGCCGTTGCTCAGCGCGAGGGCCTGAGCCTGATCGAGGCTGTGGCCTTGCGAGCGGGCGTCGTTGAAAATGTGGGTGTGGGCGTCCACGAAGCCGGGCATGAGCGTGCGGCCGGCCAGGTCAATCAGCACGGTGCCAGGCTGCTGGCGCGCCAGAATGGCCTCGTTCGTGCCGAGCGCCTCGATCTTGTCGCCGCGCAGGGCGATGGCCTCGGCGCTGGGTTGGTCGGCGGCCATCGTGCGGATCACACCGTTGTAGAAGATGACGGACTGGGCCGGGTCTACGGCCGGCGCCGGGTTGGGCGGCTGGGCGCAGGCCGCCAGGGCCAGCACAAACGAGACAACCATAAGGACTCGGCGCATCGCTATGCTCCTGAAAGTAGGTGGGTGAACACGACACTACCATAGCAAGCCCAGCCTCCCGCTGTCACGGGGGCAGGATCACACGCTTTCAGGAAATCGCAACCGTCCAGCCTGGGAAGCTTGGCGGGACACC
>JBBRZY010000876.1:0-2041 GCA_038252885.1 Anaerolineales bacterium
CCTCGACACTATTCCGCTGCCGGGCGACACCGCCAGCGGCGCGCTGGCGGCCATCTTGCTCGACGTGGCCGCGCTGGCGCTGCGCCTCAACAAGCCGCTCACCGCCCGCCTGATGCCGCTGCCCGGCAAGCAGGCCGGCGACGAGGTCAACTTCAACTTCGCCTACTTCGCGCCCAGCCGCGTGCTGGCGAGCCGCGCCGCGGGCCTGACCGGCCTGCTTGCCGGCGACGAGAGTTTTGAGATCGCCCCGCGCCCGGCGCGCACGTAAGGGCTGGGGATGCTGCGCTAGGGAGGCTGCGCTAGGGACTGAAGGGACTCGAGGACTCGAAGCAAGGCAGCGCCTTCTGCCGTTTGCCCGCGAGAGTGTTCGCCCGCCGCTCCTTTTTCTTTTTCTTTGCCCTTGCTTTTCTCCCTGTCTTGACACCCCGCCCTCGTTCGGGCATAATCGCCCTCAATCGCATAGTGACTGGCTATGACGGAGAAAAGTAAGCGGGCCGACGCCGCCAGGGAGGCTGGGTCGCAGACTGCAAGCCCAGCCCGGACCACCCCCGCCGAAGTTCTCTCCTGAGCCGAGCCTGTGAACGGCCCACAAAAAACGTGGGCTTGCGTAGCGGTCTCCGCCTATCCCGCGTTACTCGGACACCCAATCGCCAGCCGCAACCGGCGGCCGTTGGGATCAAGTGGGTCTGGCACACACCAGACCAACGAGGGTGGTACCACGGGCTTTCGGCTCCCGTCCCTTTTATGGGCGGGAGTTTTTTGTTTTCCGGTTGATCGTCTGCCAGGTGAACGTCTGCCAAGTGAACGTCTGAAGGAGCGCGTATGTTAGACCAGCTCACTACCATCGAAGCGGCGGCCTTGGCCGCCCTGGCGCAGGCGCCCGACACGGCCGCGCTCGAAGCCTGGCGCGTGGCCCACCTGGGCCGCAGCGCCGCGCTCATGGCCGTTTTGGGCGACCTGGGCAAGCTCGACAAGGCCGAGCGCCCCGCCCTCGGCCAGCGCGGCAACGAAGTCAAGCGCGCGCTGGAGGCGGCCTATGCCGAGCGGGCCGAAGCCCTGCGCGCCGCCGAGATGGCGGCCGCACTGCGGGCCGGCGCGCTGGATGTGACCCTGCCCGGCCGCCCGCGCGCCCAGGGCCGGCTGCACCCCGCCACCCAGGGGCTGCGCCAAATCTACGCCGTGTTTGCCGACATGGGCTTCCAAATCTACCGCAGCCGCGAGGTCGAGAGCGACGAGTACAACTTCGAGCTGCTCAACATGCCGCCGCACCACCCGGCGCGCGACATGTGGGATACGTTCTACACCACCACGCCCAACGTCATCCTGCGCACGCACACCTCGCCGGGGCAAATTCACGCCATGCGCGAGTTCTGCCCGGAGCCCATCCGCGTGATCTTGCCGGGCATGTGCTACCGCTACGAGCAGATCACCTCGCGCTCAGACATTCAGTTCTATCAGGTCGAGGGGCTGTCGGTCGGCCGGCATGTCACCTTCAGTGATCTGAAGGGCACGCTCAGCGACTTCGCGCGCCGCATGTTCGGCCAGCAGGTGCGCACCCGCTTCCGCGCCGACCACTTCCCGTTCACCGAGCCGTCGGCCGAGATGGATGTGGAGTGCTTCGTGTGCGACGGGCGCGGCTGCGCCGTCTGCAAGCACAGCGGCTGGCTCGAAATTCTAGGCTGCGGCATGGTGCACCCCAACGTGCTGCGCAACGGCGGCTACGACCCGAGCGTGTTCTCCGGCTTCGCCTTCGGCATGGGGCCGCAGCGCATCACCATGCTGCAGCACCGCATCGACGACATTCGTTACTTCTTCCAGAACGACCTGCGCTTCTTGGAACAGTTTTAAGGGACCGGCACATGAAAGTACCGTTAAGTTGGCTCCGTGACTTCGTTGACCTGACCCTCTCCCCGGCCGAGCTGGCCTACAAGCTCACCTTCGCTGGGCTGGAGGTCGAAGACCTGACTTATGTGGGCCTGGCCCCGGCCGACGGCCGCATTGACGGCCTGGCCTCTGGCAAGACCGGCAGCGGCCCCAAGGC